>CAMLXE010000241.1 GCA_946490455.1 uncultured Desulfovibrio sp.
CCGATACGGACGCGAAATGGCGGCCTAGGACTTCGGACGCTTGGCGCCGTACTTGGAACGACGCTGACGACGATCCTGCACACCGGAGGTATCCAGAGTACCACGAACGATGTGGTAACGGACACCGGGAAGGTCCTTTACACGGCCGCCACGGATCATGACGACGGAGTGTTCCTGCAGGTTGTGGCCTTCACCGGGGATGTAGGCGGTGACTTCAAGACCGTTGGTGAGGCGCACACGAGCGACCTTACGCAGAGCCGAGTTAGGCTTCTTCGGGGTCGTGGTGTACACACGGGTGCACACGCCGCGACGCTGGGGGCAAGCCTGAAGCGCCGGGGTCTTCTTGTGCTTCACAACCTTCTTCCGCGCCGTGCGGATAAGCTGGTTGATCGTTGGCATGGTTTCCTCCATAGGAGTGGATAAGTGTTCCGAAAGGGGTATACTGTACTCCGTATTTCTTTTCCTGTCAAGCATGACGCACAGATCGGCCATAGTCCCGTCACGTTCTGGCCAGATTTCACATTACGCGCATGACAAAAAAGCCAAGGACCTGCCAAACATGATTTGACAGGTCCACCACAGATCAGGTGACGTTGAGGGTCAGGCTTCGTCCTCAGCCTCTTCATGAGGACATGGTTCAGCCAGGACTCGCCGAATCTGCTTCAGATCGGCTTCCTTAATGGTGAACTCCCAGCCATCAACCACAAATTTTTCTCCAGCTTCCGGAACATGACCGGCTTCAAGACACAGGTAGCCCCCCACGGTATCTACCTCGTCCGACTCCAGATTGATTCCAAGTTCATTCAGGTCTTCGAGGTACACGCGTCCGGACAGCTCATAACGGGAATCACCAAGGGCATGGATTTCCTCTTCCTTGGGGGCATCATGTTCATCTTCGATATCCCCAACGATTTCTTCCAGAATATCTTCGATGGTCGCGAGTCCGGAGGTTCCGCCGTATTCATCCACGGCAATGGCAATATGATTCTTGCGAGCCCGAAATTCCTGAAGCAATTCACTCACAATCTTGGTTTCGGGGACAAAGAAGGGCTGGCGCATGACTGTATCAACCGGCGTCTGATGCTTTTCCGGGTCAATGAGCAGTTCGAGCAGATCCTTGGCGTACGCGATGCCAATAATATTATCCCGTGTATCCCGATAGATAGGCAGGCGCGAGTGTCCTGTATCAAGAATACACCGTACAACGTCAATGACCGGGGCACCGGAGGGCAGGCAGTCGAAATCGGTTCGTGGGGTCATGATATCCTGTACCTGAACATCATCCAGACGAAGGATGCTCAAAATCATTGAGCCTTCGGCGATATCAAGTTCTCCATCATCGCGAGCTTCCATGACGGCCTGTTCCAGCGTATCTCCACTGGAGCGCCCACCAAACAGGCTGCGCAAACGCTCCCACAAACTCTTGTCCGTACTTCGGTCCAAGAAACAACTCCTCGGTTGCGAATGAGGGGCTCTATTCATACTGCCGGACCAGGATCGGCAAGCCCCAAGAATCATTCCAGCGAAAGTCAGAAAAACTTCCATCTGGAACAGGCCCATACCATGCATCTTTCATTCTAGCCTTTCCGGACACGATACGCAACGCTCTCTCCATATGAACAATCCCTTTTCACATGAAAAAAACGAAAACAGCTACGCCTTGCGTGTGAACATCCATATGGCGCACAACATGGATACGGCTGTAATGGCGGCAATCCGGACACAGCTATCCTGTGCAGCCCCCAAGGTAATGTCCTTAAGAAACATCCCCTGCAGGATAATGATGAAATGCCGTAGCGGATTCAGCTGACTCAAATCCTGCAAAAAAATTGGCATGTTATTGACAGGTGTCATAAATCCTGAAAGCAGAATGCAGGGAACTGCAACGGTAAAACAGCCCAGAAAGGCCTGCTGTTGTGTAGAGGCAAATGAGGATACCATCAGACCGATACTGCTTACGGAAAAGGAAAACAGCAGCATCGAGGCATACAGAAACAGCATTGAACCAACAAAGGGAACCCTGAAGAACCAGATGGTGGAAACAATAAAAATGGTTCCATGAACAAGTCCGACCACGCATCCGGGAATAAGCTTCCCAAAAGCGATTTCTACAGGGCTGGCCGGAGAAACAAGCATCTGGTCAAAGGTTCCCAGTTCCCGTTCCCGTGCCACAGTCAGTCCCGTAATGATCATTCCCATCATAAAATTGATGGTCCCTATCAGATTGGGGAGGATAAACCAGCGGAAATCAAGATTTGGATTGAACCAGTTCAGAACGGATGTTTCCACCTGCACGGGTTTCGTCCACAGAAAGGCCGGCGTTGTTGTCGCAATGCCCTGAACGATTTCCTGTAAATATTGTGTAAGGATCTGTGCCGCATTTGAACGCCGTCCATCCAGAAGCACCTGAACCTGCGCGGAGTCTCCCCGCTCTACCTGACGAGAAAAGTCGCTCTGAAAATGAAGGACAGCAAGAACATGCTGCCGGTTGAGAGCCTCTTCAGCCTTTTGCGGATCACTCTCGAAGACAATATTCCGAAAGGTAGGCGACCCCTGCAGACGATTGATGACCTCACGGCTCCAGTAGCCAGAATCCTCATTAAGGATAATGAGATCAACATTCTTTACCTCCATTGTTGCCGCCCATGCAAAGATGAAAATCTGGATAACAGGAGGAATCAGAACCATAAAACGGCTTTGTCTGGTTCCCATGAGAACCAGCAGTTCCTTGCGCGCAATGGCCAGTATGCGACGCAGCGTCTGTATCACCATGCACCTCCCGGTAACATCCTGTCTGCCACCCTGCTTTCCTCTGTCAGTACGGGCCCCTGCTCTTCCTCGTCATAACCATGCAGGCGTATGCCGATTCTGCTTTCCGACATCAGGCATCCAGTCTCTTGATCAGCCTTTTGTAGGTGATAACCAGAAATATGGCGGCAAGGCCAATCATAAAAGCCATTCTGGGCAAAAAAACAGCCCAGATATCTCCAGCCAGAAAAACGGTCTGAAGTGCGGTATTGAAATGCCGTGCCGGGATAATAAACGTAATATACTGAAGGATGGTTGGCATGCTGTTGATGTCAAAGATGAAGCCCGAAAGGATTACGGCAGGAAGAAATCCTGTGATGAGTCCTGTCTGTGCGGCAAGAAGCTGCTGACGGGTCAGAATGGAAATCAAAAGCCCCTGCCCAAGCGCAGGCATGAGAAAGGCGCTGGACAGAATAAACAAGGCAAAGACAGAGCCTCGAAGAGGGACATCAAACAGGAAGACTCCAGCCAGAGCGCAAATGGTCATGGAAATCATGCCCAGCAGATAATAGGGGATTATCTTTCCGAGAAGAATCTGCATTCTGGTTACGGGGGTTGCAAAAAGCGATTCCATGGTACCACGCTCATACTCACGCGCAATGACCAGCGCCGTAAGCATGGTTCCGATAAGCGTCATGATGATGGTGATAGAACCGGGCACAAGGTACCAGCGA
>CAMLXE010000242.1 GCA_946490455.1 uncultured Desulfovibrio sp.
TCCAGACGTTCAAGCAGGGGACGGAATCTGGAACTGGCTGCAAGCTCTTCAAAAAGATATCCGGAAAAGGCAACCAGATTATATCCTCTTCGTTTCAATTCCCCGCCAAGCACCGTAAGCTGCTCGCACTGACTGAACGGTTCCCCACCACTGAACGTCACGCCGCGTGTGATGGGATTCTTGGCAATATCGCGGACGATCCACTCAAGGGTCACCATCTTTCCCGCGTCGAAAGGATGCGTTTCCGGATTATGACATCCAGGACAGTGATGCGGGCACCCTTGCGTAAACAGGACATATCGCAGTCCGGGCCCATCCACGATGGACTCCTCCACAACTCCCGCAATACGAATGGTATCGTTCAAGGTCATGTTTTCCTCCGGGCCGGCTGGAACTGTTCTGGTCTGCAAAAAACAGAACGCCCGTTACGGACGTTCTGTCATACTCAACATTCTTCCAGGCTGCTGGAAGCAGTACGTTCTACTAGTTGCCGCACCGCATGTTGCAATGCTTTACCCTGTCTTCCACTTCCGCACGCTTGGCATTGTTGAAGCGGTCCACAGTACCTACAAGGTACCCCGTAATACGACGAATCCGTTCAAAGTGTACCCCTTCACCGATGAGCTTCTTTTCAGCAACAGTATTCATTGCTCGCAACTGCCTTGTGGTTAAAGAACAATATTGGCTGTCTTGTCCTGCGCTTCAAGACGTTCGTCTTCTTCTCGGGAATCTCGTACATATCCCTTGATTCTGAGCAGGACATCCTCAGAAATGCCTTCTCCATCGCGACGGCCGCAACGAGGGCATACATCCCCGATAATGCCGGTATAACCGCACACGGGGTCACGGTCCACAGGATGATTGATTGACCCGTAGCCAACCCCCATTTCCTTCATGGCCCGAATAATATCTTCAAACGCCTCAAGATTGGCGCTGGGATCTCCGTCCACTTCCACATAGGTGATGTGGCCACCATTGGTCATGGCGTGATACGGAGCCTCAAGACGAATCTTATTGTAGGCGCTGATCTCGAAGTAAACAGGGATATGGAATGAATTGGTATAATACTCCCGGTCGGTAACACCTGGAATAATCCCAAAGCGTTCCCTGTCGATACGCACGAATCTTCCGGCAAGACCTTCGGCAGGCGTGGCTATCACAGAGAAGTTGAGCCGAGTCTCCTTCGCCTTGGCATCAGCTCTGTCACGGAAATGCTGCACAATGCGCAAGCCAAGCTGCTGGGCCTCTTCCGACTCTCCATGATGCTTGCCAATAAGAGCCTTAAGACATTCAGCCAGACCAATGAAACCAATCGTCAGTGTTCCGTGTCGAAGAACTTCACGAACCTCATCTTCGGGAGACAGCTTATCGGAATCGATCCAGATTCCCTGCCCCATGAGGAACGGATAGTTCTTGCACTTCTTGTGACTCTGGATTTCCAGCCGTTCGAGGAGCTGTTCAAAGACCAGATCTATCATCTTGTCCAGCTCAAGGAAGAAGGCTGTCACATCACCTTTGGCCAGAATGCCAAGTCGGGGAAGATTCACTGAAGTAAAGCTCAAGTTACCACGGCCGTTGACGATTTCCCGAGACGGGTCATACACGTTGGCCATGACACGGGTACGACAGCCCATATAGGCAATTTCCGTTTCCGGATGACCTGGCCGGTAATAGGCAAGATTGAACGGCGCATCAATAAAGGAAAAATTCGGGAAGAGGCGCTTGGCCGACACCCTGCAAGCCAGCTTGAACAGATCGTAGTTGGGGTCACCCTGCTTGTAGTTTACTCCATCCTTTACCTTGAAAATATGGATGGGGAAAATGGGCGTTTCACCATTTCCCAGACCTGCCTCAGTTGCCAGCAGGACATTACGGATCACCATCCGACCTTCCGGAGAAGTATCCGTCCCGTAATTGATGGAACTGAATGGAATCTGTGCCCCGGCCCGGCTGTGCATGGTATTCAAGTTATGCACAAGGGCTTCCATGGCCTGAAAGGTATCCTTTTCGGTAAACTTGAGCGCCTTATTGATGACGCCTTCCACCCTTTGGGGCGAAACAATCTGCCGCAGCTGTTCGCGGACAAAAGCCAGCCCGGCAGCATCAAGAATGGATTCATGATGCCTGAGGTATTCCTTGAGGACCTGCCGTACACCATCCCGGCCCTCAACGTCACAGACATCTAGAACAAGATAAATCTTGCTCACGAACGTCTTGGCAACCCCCATGGCCAGACCATATTCAAAGTTCGGAATACTCTGTCCACCATGCTGATCATTCTGATTGGACTGAATGGCTATACAGGCCAGAGCACTATAGCTCTGAATGCTGTTCGGTTCACGCAGGAAGCCATGTCCGGTATTGAAGCCTCCCTTGAAGAGCTTCTTGATGTCTATCTGACAGCAGGTTGTAGTCAGGCTCAAGAAGTCAAGATCGTGGATATGAATATCCCCGTTCTTGTGTGCAAGGCTATGCTTCGGATTCAGCAGGTACATTTCATAGAACTGCTTGGAGGCCTCACTCCCATACTTGAGCATGGTCCCCATGGCTGTGTCGCCATCAATATTGGCGTTTTCGCGCTTGAGGTCGTTCTCCCGGGCATCCTTGAATGTAAGATCCCGCATAGTTGTCATGAGACGAGTGTTCATCTCCCGGACCCGCGTACGCTGATGCCGATACAGAATATAGGCCTTGGCCGTTCTGGCATGTCCGGTTTCTATCAGGGTTTTCTCCACCATGTCCTGAATCTGCTCGACCCCGGGGATGGCATCACCATACAGCTCATCAAGCTTCTCCTTAACCTGAGAAGCAATATGCTGTGACATGGCATAGTCGTCCCCTCCCTGTGAACTGGCTGACTTGAAAACGGCCTGCGCAATTTTATTGATATCGAAGGGAACAATCCGGGAATCACGTTTCTTGATGGATGCAACCACAACTCGCTCCAATTTTATGCAGAAAGAAGTCCTATCGTAATGGATTCATGACTTTTAGGCTACAAAAAAAAGACAATGAGTTCCAGTATATTAAAAAAAAACGGAATTATTTCCGTTGACTGGAGGCTCACTTTTCTCTGCCATGCCGAATTGCCTTCCAAGACACGGGCACAATAGAAAAGAACGTCGATTCGGAAGATTGTCTTCCGTCGAAACAACCGCAAAATCCGAAAATGAGGAGGCTCTTCCTGACGCAAAAGACATCAAAACGCCGTCTGGAAGAGGACGAAAAGATCGGACCAGGGACACCCCGCCCTGCGGTTTCAATGCACACGGCAGGTCTACTGGCTCCAGGGTCAACATGTTTTCGCCCCTTCCCGGACATCAAACCCAGTGGCAATGGCGAAACACTATCCAGATACAGTTGCGGGGGCAGCTCCGGCTTCGACCAGCAGTCTTACCGAATTCCCTTTTCATCCGTTATCAGGAACCATGTGCAAAATTCGACTCTGTTCTAGACGCCGAGAGGGAACAGTGACAAGC
>CAMLXE010000243.1 GCA_946490455.1 uncultured Desulfovibrio sp.
GGGTGACTGTTAATCACTAGGTTGGCGGTTCAAGTCCGTCCCGGGGAGCCAGAAGATTGCAGGGCTTACTTGTAAAAGTAAGCCCTTTTTTCGTATGCAGAAACGCATTCTGCTCGGGAAGCGTGCAGGGATATATGAAGTTTTCAATGAAGTATGCATGGTTAGCGTATGCCCTTTGCGGGGCAGTGTATGAAACCTGTCAATTAAATACGGTTTGAGTCCCGGTAAAAAGTTGAAGTCAGTGGAGATGAATCGGAAGGTACCTCCTCTAAGAGAAAACGCCTGAAAGTAAGGAGCTGAGTCTATGGGCTGCATGGAAGAAAAGGACAGGTCCACTCTGCGAAGAAGGACAGAAAATTTGCTTTTGAGTACAGCTTCGGATTCCATTCCTTGTGATGTCCGTTCGCGGGCGCGTGGATGCCTGCTGGGACAGCTTGCAGGGGATTCTCTAGGTGCTCTTGTGGAGTTTCGTTCAGCCGACAGTATTCGCTCGGAATATCCCGAAGGGGTACACCTGCTTGCTGAAGGTGGTCCTTTTGAAATCCTTGCCGGACAACCCACGGATGATTCGGAAATGGCGTTGGCCTTGGGGCGCCAGATCGTTTCCATAGGTCGCTACTGCGCGCAGCGTACCGGAAAACAGTATCGGGATTGGCTAAGGTCCCGTCCCTTTGCCTGTGGTTCTACCATAGCCAAAGCTCTGAACGGAGAGAAGGACCCGCACAGCCAGGCCAATGGCGCACTCATGAGAGTGAGTCCGCTGGGTATCTTTGGCGCCGGGCAGGCACGATCTGATGTCATGAAATGGGCCAGAAAGGACGCACTCATTACACATATCCATCCAGTGTGTGTACAGACCAATGCCTTGTATGCGGCACTCATTGCACAGGCCATCCGTGAAGGAACCAACGGGACAGAACTTTATGAAATGCTTCTTGGCTGGATGAAGCGCATGAGGCTGGAGCCTTCCTTGCGTCAGGCCGTGGAATGCGCTGCTCACGAACCTCCACGGGATTATGAGTCACATATGGGGTGGGTTCTTGTTGCCTTCCAGAATGCGTTATGGCAGATGCTGCATGCTCCGTCACTTGAAGAGGGTGTAGTCAGCACTGTGATGCAGGGTGGGGATACCGATACAAATGCTGCCATAGCGGGGGCATTACTCGGGGCAATATATGGGGAAACAGCCATACCAGCCCAATGGAGGAAAGCCATTCTTTCCTGCCGTCCTGAAGAGGGACATCCTGGAGTGAAGCAGCCTCGTCCTGAGATTTACTGGCCCGTAGATGCACTGGAACTGGCTGATAGCCTTCTCGGAGCAGGATGGCATCATCAGGGCTGAGTAGAATTTCTGTAACCGTTTCTTTATGATGTTGTCATACCATCAGTTCATTTTCTTTGGAGATCGGCCCCGTATGCGAGCCTGATATGGGCAGGCAGGGGACTGACTGTCCGCAGCTTGGTGGAAAATACCAGACTGAATGAGTCGAATCGACCATACGGAGTCTGCTGGACTTGAAATGTACTCTGAGCGGCAGGAAAAGAAGATGGCTGTTCGAGAGAGCATCAGCAATATCTCTGGAGATTGAGATATTGCTGATGCCTGATTCCTGAAAACTCCAGGTCGTCAAGGAATCTTTTAGGGGCACAGAGAAAATGGATCGTGCCCAATGGCGTGCAGCTCTTTCATCATCGTTTCAGGGAAAACATACTTCGATTATCCTTTCCTATTGGAAAAGGCCGTGATGGCTTTGGTCACCTTGTCCTTGTCTCCAAGAACCCCAGCTCCTCCGACACATCCTCCTTCACAGGTCATGACTTCCACCAGATTACCGGGGCAATCTCCGGTAGCGTATCGTTTCAGTGTACGAAGGCCGGAAAGGGAAAGACCATTTACGGACACTGGGCGTACCGCTATTGGTGCTGGTCCTGACAAGATTCCCGGAAGGACTTCAGAGGTAGCCGTATGGGGATGGCCTTCTCCTGCTTCCTGATGATCCATGGCCAGGGCGCGTTGAGTGTCCGCGACCTGCTGTACCGCACTTGCAACACCACCTGTAATGGCGTAGCCGCGACCGGCATCAGATGGAATATTTTCCAGTTTGGCTTCTTCGCAGTCTGCTGGCGTTATGCCGGCTGCTTCAAAGATGGCTCCCAATTCTTCAAAGGTAATGACCAGATCAACAAGCGGGTCTTCAAGGGCTTCCTGACGTTTGGCCACGCAGGGACCAATAAAGACAGTGGTTGTTTCTGGCACTGCCTGTCTGGCCAATTCTGCCGTATAGTGCATGGGGGTTTTGGTTTCTGAAATAAATGGCAGAATTTCCGGGACATGGCGCCTGGCAGCCAGTACATAGCTTGGACAGCAGGACGTGGTCATGAATTTGGCACCGTGAGCCATCCTTTCCGCAAATTCAGCAGCTTCACGCTGTGAGGTGATGTCGGCTCCTCGTGCAACCTCAAGAACTTCGGCAAATCCCAATTTTTGCAGGGCGGTGATGATCTGTCCAAGGCTGGCCGCAAACTGTCCGACAATAGATGGGGCGAGCAGGGCTGAAACATGGCTCCGTTCCCGGATGGCTCGCAAGACATCGATAATTTCACTGCGTTCAATAACAGTTCCAAAGGGGCAGGCGCGCATGCATCTGCCACAGCTGATGCATTTTTCTTCGTCAATTTCGGCTCGCCCGTCTTCTCCCTTATGAATGGCACGGACAGGGCAGGCATTTTCACAAGGCACAGTCAGGTGGACAATTGCCTGATATGGGCAAACATCGTGGCATTTGCCACAACTACGGCATTTTGAAGGATCGATATATGATCGACCATTGACATGGGGAATGGCATCAAAGCGGCAGGCTCCCATACAGGGGCGTGCAATACAGCCCTGGCAGGCATCCGTTACAAAGTATCGAGCAGGCACGCATCCCTGACAGGCGATCTCGCATACAGTGAGAATGGGGGAGGATGGCCTTTCTCGTGTCAGCGCCAGTGCCGCGTATTCGGAAAGTGGCGTTGCGTCATCTTCCTCGGTTTCATAACGGAATCCCAGAGCAGCCATACAGCGGAATCGTACAATGGCTCTATCCCGATAAATGCAGCAGCGATAGGGAGGACTGTTTTTGGGCCGAATAACATAGGGAATACGCTCTATACGTTTGCCAAAGGCTTCACCCCTTTCTTCCAGAAAGGCCTGAGCAACGTGGCGGAGTACATCCCTTCGGATGGCATTCATGCGATTGGTTTCTCGTATTGCCATAAGATTACTCTATCGGAAAGAAGTTATCGGGAATGGTCTGTTGGTGCGAAGCGATATGAATGGTATCTGAGGGACGACAGTCTGTCACTCTATTTTGTTGATGGAGGATGACGTTAAAGACATACGGGCCTATCGAAAAAAAAGAGGCTGTAACAGACGTCACAGCCTCTTTGAAATGCTTGTGGTGCCGAAGGGGAGACTCGAACTCCCACCGAGGAAC
>CAMLXE010000244.1 GCA_946490455.1 uncultured Desulfovibrio sp.
GCAATATCCGTCTGCTGCGTCAGGGATCGGAAGTAGGCTCCTTCGACCTCTATCCCTTTGTTCTCAGAGGCCAGATTCCTCAGGTCCGCTTTCAGGACGGCGACACCATCGTCGTTGGAGAGAAGGGTCCCACCGTCGTGGCCAGCGGCGAAGTACGAAATACGGCCCGGTTTGAATTCCGGAAACGGGATCTCAATGGCGCAGCGCTTACCGATCTCGCCGCCCCCTACCCCAAGGCTTCGCATGTCAGCCTGACCGGCGCACGCAATGGAACGCCCTACAACCTCTATCTGCCGCTGAAGGACTTTCAGACGCTCAAGCTGGAAAATGGGGATCAGGTCCGGTATCTTGCCGATACGCCCGGCGATACCATCATGATTGAGGTACAGGGGGCGATTCGCGGCGCATCCCGCTTCCCGGTGCGCCGAAATGCCCGTCTGCGCGAAGTCCAGAACTATATCGCGGTGGATCCTGAACGGGCCAATCTTGAAGGCCTGTATCTGAAACGGAAAAGTGTTGCCGTTCGCCAGAAGAAGGCCATCGAGGACGCGCTCAGACGCCTTGAACAGAATGCCTATACGGCAACCTCCTCCAGCTCCGATGAAGCACAAATTCGTGCCAAGGAAGCGGAAATGCTCTCCAACTTCATTGCGCGAGCCAAGGAAGTCCAGCCGGAAGGCATCGTTGTCGTGGCCAACAAGGGCAATATCGCGGATCTGGCGCTGGAAGACGGCGACATCATCGTCATCCCGGAAAAGACGGATGTGGTTCTTATCAGCGGTGAAGTCATGATGCCGCAGGCCATTGTCTGGAGCGAAGACAAGGATCTGGATGACTACATCGATGGCGCCGGCGGATTCAGTAACCGTGCCGATACCTCAAACCTGATTGTCGTACGGCCAAGCGGTGAAGTCATTCCCCGGGCTTCCAGGATCGAACCGGGAGATCAGGTGCTGGTTCTGCCCCGGGTTGAATCCAAAAACCTGCAGGCAATCAAGGACATTTCCCAGGTCCTTTACCAGATTGCCGTGGCCTGCAAGGTCATTCTGGATATCTGAGACTGTCCTCCCCTGCATGAACTTCTGTTCCTGCAGGGGATTTTTTTGCCCGGCAAACGGCACTCGACGCCGAGACCGGCAAGAGAGGGCCAGAACTGAAAAAAATCGGCGATGAACGGGAGTTCCTGACAACTCGACCGCCCCATGTTCAGCCGTATGTTTTGTCGTACGAGCCATTCCAGCTGCGCCGACGCCATTGGAACACGCCTTCAGTGGCTTCCCTGCCTCCGACAGCGTCCTGACGGCCATCCCGACACCATGGACCTCGCTTCCCTTGCCGGCAGGACCGCAACGAATGGCCGGAACACGATTTCCACGAGATCCCGCCACTGGGCGATCTCATGCTCCGGCTGAGACCTTGTTCTGCAACAATCCTCCTGCAAACAGAGTTATCTCCGTACAGTTCCGGCAACAGCACGCGAAGAGCTCCCATTCCCTGCTTACCCCCCCAGCAGGAAGATAATGACGAACATCCCGGAACCACGTCACCTCTGCCCTTGCGAGACTCGCCGAAGACATGGCAGCAGGCGTGGCAGGTGTCCGTCCCCACCATGATACGGAGCTGCCGTTTCCAGTCAGATACCGGCAAGCCCCCTCAGAATGCCAATTCCGTATCCAAGGCAGGCATTGATAACGGCTGCCTCTCTAGCGACAATTCAAACTCCAGTCGGGCAGGAAAACCAACGCACCACGAATTCATCCCGTGGTTCTTTCCGCCCCCCCCTGTCAGCACACGCAGGCTGCACCTCGAACTGCGCGAGGCACGCAGTACGACGAGCAGACACCGGTCCCAGAACGGGAAAAGAGACTGGCCACAGCAGGTACGGAAGCAAAGAGGACAGACAATCAGGAAGAAAACAGAAGGGAAAGGGAAGTCCTGTATCGCGAGACAAGACTGCCATGCCGGACATTCCGAAGGATGCTCTGGCAGGAGGCTGGGCTGAACAGGAGGCGGGATTGCACCGCCCTATTCCATAATTGCGCCGAAAAGACAAAAGCGCGGAGGAATTTCCCCCGCGCTTTCATTCGTTGACTGGAACCGAATTACATCGACCCGACAATATTCAGTCGGGAAACGGCTCGTTGCAGGGCAAGCTGTGCACGAGTCATATCCACATCATCCGCCGCAGAATCAAGACGGGCCTGTGCCCGTTCCAGCGCGGCCTGGGCACGAGCGGCATCAATGTCTTCGGCAAGTTCGGCCGATTCGGCCAGTATCGTAATGGTATTTCCAGAAACTTCCACGAAGCCGCCGGAGATGAAGACATTCTCTGTCTTGTCTCCGGTCCGAAAATACAGTCGTCCGATGGCCAGAGCCGACAACAGCGGAACGTGGTGCGGGAGGATACCGAATTCCCCCCCAACACCCGGTATGCCGATGTAATCCACGGGCTGACTTACCACAACTTTATCTGGCGTGACAATTTCAAGCTGAAGCGTGGATTCCATGGTCGGCTCCTAGTTTTCCTGGCGCTTCTGGTACTTGGCCAGAGCCATATCAATGTCACCCACCATGTAAAAATCATCTTCAGACAGGTGGTCATAATCACCGTTCAGGATTCCCTTGAACGCCTTTACGGTATCTTCCAGCTTGACATAGACGCCGGGTGTTCCGGTAAACACTTCAGCGACATGGAAAGGCTGAGACAGGAATCTCTGGATACGACGGGCACGCGCAACGATGAGCTTGTCCTCGTCCGACAGTTCATCCATGCCAAGAATGGCAATGATGTCCTGGAGTTCCTTGTACTTCTGCAGAACCTGCTGCACACCGCGGGCAACCTTGTAATGTTCTTCCCCAACGATATTGGGATCAAGGATGCGCGAAGTGGAGTCCAGCGGGTCCACGGCAGGATAGATACCGAGTTCTGCAATCTGACGGGAAAGCACGAGCGTACCGTCCAGGTGCGAGAAGGTCGTTGCCGGGGCCGGGTCGGTCAGGTCGTCGGCCGGGACGTAAACCGCCTGCACCGAGGTGATGGACCCCTTGTTGGTGGAGGTGATGCGTTCCTGCAGAGAACCAAGGTCCGTTCCTAGAGTGGGCTGATACCCCACGGCCGAAGGCATGCGGCCAAGCAGAGCGGACACTTCGGAACCGGCCTGTGTGAAACGGAAGATGTTGTCGATGAAGAGCAACACGTCCTGATTTTCCTCATCACGGAAATATTCGGCACAGGTCAGAGCCGTCAGAGCTACACGAGCACGGGCTCCCGGAGGTTCGTTCATCTGCCCGTACACGAGGGCAGCCTTCTCCAGAACGCCGGCTTCCTTCATTTCATGATAGAGGTCGTTTCCTTCACGGGTACGTTCACCAACACCGGCAAACACGGAGATACCGCCGTGCTGCTTGGCGATGTTGTTGATCATTTCCATGAGGATAACGGTCTTGCCCACGCCGGCGCCGC
>CAMLXE010000245.1 GCA_946490455.1 uncultured Desulfovibrio sp.
AAGACCATTGCCGAAAAGAAGGTTGGCTTTGTGAGCCGTGGAGATCAGTCCGGTACCCACAAGGCAGAGATCAAACTGTGGAAACAGTCAGGGCTGAGTCCTGACAAGGAAGCGTTCTATATTTCAGCTGGTCAGGGTATGATGGCAACTCTGAACATGGCGGCTGAGAAAGGCGCCTACAGCCTTACGGACCGCGGCACATGGATCAAGTTCAATGCTCAGCAGGGCGCTGAAAATCCTCTGGCCATTGTGGTGGAGGGTGACAGGGCGCTGTTCAATCAATACAGTGTCATCACGGTAAATCCCAAGCAGTGCCCCAATACCAGAGCTGCTCTGGGCAAGAAATTTGAAGACTGGTGGGTTTCTCCTTCCACTCAGGAGAGAATTGCCGGGTTCAAACTGGAAGGCAAGCAGCTTTTCTTCCCCAACGCTGACAAGTAGTTTTATCCCTTGGCGGGGATTGCCGTTTCAGGGCACCCCCGCCTTTCTTCTGTCTTTTCTGGATTTCCTCTGTCGTATCAGGTGATCTATGGACTATCTGGTCAACGGCTTCTGGGGAGCGTTCACCCTGCTGGCCAATATGGATGACGCCACCATTTCGGCCATCACGGTTACTCTTGTATCAACATTCTATGCCATGGTGGCAGCCCTGCTTTTGGGAGTGCCTGCAGGCTTTGTTCTTGGCTACTGCAAGTTCCCCGGAAGACGTCTTTTGCGTCTTGTTTCCGATACGCTGCTGGCGTTTCCCACAGTCCTTATCGGATTGCTGGTCTATGCCTTCATCACATACCGTGGTCCATTGGGACATTTAAGCCTGCTCTTTACGCTGCCGGGTATGGCGATAGGTCAGACGCTGCTGGCTCTCCCCATTGTGGTTTCGTGGGTGGCTCAGGCTGTGGAAGGGATTGATCCCCGTTGCCGGCAGACGCTTTTGACTCTGGGAGCGGGTCCCTTGCAGCTGGCCTGGCTTAGTCTTTGTGAAGTGCGCTTTGCCATTGCCATGGTCTGTTTGACAGCCTTTGGTCGTGTCATCACGGAAGTGGGCATTGCCATGATGCTGGGGGGCAATGTGCGCTACCATACGCGCACCATGACCACGGCCATCGCTCTGGAAACCAGCAAGGGGGAATTTGCGCAGGGTATCGCCTTGGGGCTGGTGCTGCTGTTCATTGCCTTCATGATCAATCTGCTTATGACCCTTATCAAGCACAGGGGACGCCTATGAGTCTGGTGTATGAAGTTCATGGACTCGTACGTCGTTATGGGCAGGTGACCGCGCTGGACCTGCCATCTCTGGGAATGGATGTGCTATTTGTTCAGTGCGGTGAAGTCGTGACGCTGACTGGGTATAATGGCAGCGGCAAATCGACTCTTCTGCGTCTGCTGGCCTTTCTGGAAGAGCCTGATGAAGGGCAGATTGTCTATCATGGCGGAGAATTTCCCCGTCGTGAGGTCAGTCTGCTGTTGCAGGAACCCTATCTGCTCAGAACCACCGTGTTTGAAAATGTGGTGCTGGGGCTCAGATTGCGTGGGGTGAAGACGAATCTTGAAGAGGCGTATGTCTCTGCCATGCGGGAAGTGGGCTTTGACGAACCGGAAATCATGCGGCGACGTGGTCCCAATGCCCTTTCTGGAGGTGAACGGCAGCGCGTGGCTCTGGCTTCGCGCCTTGTGCTGCAACCGCGAGTTCTGTTGCTGGATGAACCCACTTCCAATGTGGATGTACGAAGTGCCAGAGCTATTGCCGGAGCTGTCGCCAGATGCAGAGAACGGGGAGCGACCATCATCTGCTCTACCCATGATACGGCCCTTCAACAGGCTCTGGGGGGAAGAAAACTTCGATTGGGACAGGACTGGAATCTGGATAGCGCAGAAGAGGGGCACCGGTAGCAGAACAGCGTGGAGCCTGAAAGAGGCGTTTGGGTGAGAAGGAGACGGCGATACCGGCGTATGACGTCTCCTTTCTTTTGGAGAACCATTCCGAATGTTCTGTTGGTGTCAGGGGAGCTCTCTGTACAGTATCTTGGGGGAGTCCATGATAATCTCGTATGAATATGGAAATGGCGAGGGGACGGATTCAGTCTTCAGGAGTTTGAAGTAGTCCTGTGAAGCCCTGAACGGGGCTGCGCACCTGTTGGTTGCCAGATTGCAAACCGTTGGTTGGTGGTATGCAACCGGTTTGATGGCTAGCTTTCTCCATGACGGTGAGATACTGTTTTATTGTATCCGTACCCGCATTTTCCTGTTTGGTACGGTATCCTTTACCTCGATTTTCGGAGGCATCATGAAAAAGTTGTTCATGGGTATGGTGATGGTATTGATGGTCGGTTCAGCGGCATTCGTTCAGGCTGACTGCACTCCGGAAGAAGCACAGAAGAAGGCCATGGACTTTGCACAGGCCGTTCAGACCAAGTCGCAGAAGGACCCTGCCGGATACGCTCAGATTATGCAGGAACTTCAGCCTCAGCTTTTGGAACTTCAGCAGAAGCAGGATATGCAGGCTCTGTGCAAGTTCTATGATGAAGCTCTGCCCAGGTTGCAGTAAGAACCGTGCTCCGGGACATACCGGAGAAAACGGATTGGCTTGCGGAGCTGGCATGTCTGGCTCCGCATTTTTCGGTCCCGGAAAGTCGAATTTCTTTTCCAGAACAGAAGTTATGCCCAGAAAACATCTTAATATAGGCAGCAAGATACAGAACCGCCGAAAGGCAATGGGACTGTCACAGGAAGAGCTGGCCCAGCGTACGGGCGTCTCGCGTCAGGCTGTAACCAAATGGGAAACAGGCCAGTCCGCTCCAGATCTGGACAGACTGGTTCGACTCTGTGATGAGCTTGGCGTCAGCCTTGATCACCTTCTGCGCGACAATGTGGACTCGCCAGCCTGTTCAGATGATTCTGTCGGAATGACAGATACGGTTCCTGGAGCGGGATGCGTACAGACCGAAACCGGACGCCTGCTGCTGATATGGGGCTGCCTGCTGGCCGGAGCAGGCATATTCGGTATTTTGGTCATGTGGATATTGGCGAAAATCTATCCTGTACAGCTTACAGACTGGGATGGAAGCAGGCATACGGGATTGTGGGGGGTTATCCTGAGATATGACCTTGGGGCGCTCTTCTGGCTGTCACTCGGGATAGTTGTTGCGGGATGTCTTCTCCTTCTTGTTCGTCAGTATGCTCTCCATCGGAGCAGGCGGCATGGAAAAAATGGCAGCTCGGACAACGGTCGAATCAGATAATTTTTCCATACGACGAAAAGCCTTGTACCTCATCGATATCGGTTGCAGAGACCAGAACTGTGGCAATGGCCCTGATGCTGCGTTTTGTGACGGGCGCCTATTCTTTTTGACGGCTGTGACAGCATTTGTTGGCTGGCAGGATATGTTTTGGTCATGTGGATTGCTGCTGGTGTTACCAGAATTACCGGGTATGCCTTCATGAGGCTGGCTGACAATGTT
>CAMLXE010000246.1 GCA_946490455.1 uncultured Desulfovibrio sp.
CAGAAACTTCAGTTGCATCAGACCCGTTGCCGGATGGCAGTTCACCCTGCTGAACAGCCGGTTCCTCTGCTGGAACGGAACCGCCATCAGCCTCCCCAGGCTGAACTACGCCGGCCGGTTCATCAGGGGAGAGCGAGGTAACAGGAGATGCAACCTGTTCCGTCACCTTTCCTATGGATGACAAAGAACCGAGGGGGAGCTTGTCCCTGAAGTACCAGATACCGCCAAGAACAAAGACCACACACAGGAAGACAGTGAGCCATGGGATGCGGAATCCACGACCTTTCGATGTGGCAATATCCAGAGGAGCCGGTGCTGGAGGAAGTTCCTCACTTTCCCGCAGTTCAACACATCCCCCCTGAACAAGCTCTTCTCCAATACCAAGAAGCTGCGCATACGAGCGTATGAAACCACGCGCATAGACAGCATGAGGCATGGATTCCACATCGCCATCCTCAATGGCTCTCACGACACGAGACGTGATTTTCAGCTGATTGGCGATGGCTTCCACAGAAAGTCCATGCCGAATGCGCTCTTCACGAAGAAGATGTCCAAGTTCAGCCAAAGTCAAGCCGGTTTCCTTTTCTTCCATACCAGCTATATCCTTCCCTTTCACGGGATATCCGTATCTTGAGGAATTGACGGCTAAAGCCGAATTTCAATGACAGCGCGCTTGCGCAATTGCTCATTGTATTCAACAAACCGTTCCTGTAACTTGGGCTCTTTCAAAATCTTCTCAATTTGCGGAGTAGCTTCCTCCAGAGTCTGTCCGCTTCCCGACTCCAAAGCAAGCAGCTTCAACTGTGTTTTCAACCCATTGACCTGAAAAAGTGGGGAGACCTCTCCTGGGGTCAGGGCAGACAGACGATCCTGCCAAGAAGGATCCAGATCGCTCCATTCTACAGAACCGACGTCACCGCCTTCCTGAGCACGGGGACCGACTGACACGCTACGCGCTACCTTCTCAAAGGTTGTAGCTCCAGACGAAATATTCGCAGCAAACTTTTCTGCATTTTCTGTTGGAGGATACACAATAATGGCAAAACGAACACGCTGATTGCTTTTGAAAGACTCATGATGCTGTTCGTAATATTGCGCCACTTCTTCCTTGGTTACAATGACCTTGCGTCCCACCATGGTTGCCAGCAGACGTGACCGCAGTATTCCGTCATGAATCCGCTTTTTGAAGGCCTTTTCATTCGTCCGCTGCAGTTGCAGCTGGTGATTGAATTCTTCACGCGTCAGCTTGCTCTGAGAAAGAATCCGTTGCAGTTCATTTTCCACTTCACTGTCGCTGACACTCACCTTCATCCGCTTGGCTTCCTGAGTCAGGATAATATTATTGATCATCCCATCCAAAATCTGCCGGCGCAGCTGATCCAGCTTTTCGGCATCGGCCGCCTTTTTGGGATCAATACCTCTTCTCATGGCTTCGGCTGCCACTTCATTGTCGAGGTCATAGCGCGTAATCATTTCACCATTGACAACTGCGGCTATACTGCCCAAAGGAGCCGCCTGGGCCTGTGCACAGGCCAGCAGGACAAAAACAAAGAGAACGCTCAAGAAACGCACTGAAAGATGCTCCTGTATCTGGATTTATTATTGGGAACAGCAGGAAACCTTGCCCTATATTGAACGGAAAAAGGCATAAGAATCTGTTCCTGCATTGCTATCTGACATAGTTTGAGGAAGCATAAGCCTTTTTATGCCAACTTGCAACGGCACCTGAAAAGCATGCCTGCGGAGCCTGCCCCGCTCTTTTCCGCATTCTCTATTGAAACCACCGATACAGAGTCCGCCTGACAAGGAACATCCATCTCGGTTCAGCATGCAGGGAGAATACCCACCCATGTGGAATCAGCATGATTATGGCATGCGGCATCAGTCATGCAAACTGACCAGAGAAGCAAGGTCCAGCCGGACGGCATTCAGACGGTCGGGGACTGTGAGTTCCAAATTCAGCTTGAGATCCAGCGTCGCCGGCGGAAAAATCTTTGCCCGTCCATTCTGTGCTGCAAGGAATGCAACCAGACGATCCGGCATGATGGCCGTCTGTCGCTCATCCCAGGCGATACGAACATGATCGGGATGGACATCGGCACGCAATGCCTGAGCCTGACTCAGGAACTGCTTCAGCTCCAGCACCGCAATAAAGGTTTCAAGTTCTTCAGGTAATGGACCAAAACGATCTCGAAGCTCAAGTTCCAGTTCACGACGCGTCCCTGCATCAGGAGCTGAGGAGAGGCGCTTGTACCAGCGAAGACGCTCTCTTCCATCTGCTATGTACTTTTCTGAGATATGGGCAGGCAAGGCAAGATTCAGCTCTGTTTCCATCTGTAATGGTGTTCCTTCTCCCTTGATCCTGTTCACGGCCTGTTCCAGCATTTCCAGATAAAGATCCAGCCCAACCCGGCTCATATGGCCGGATTGAACTTCTCCCAGAATATTGCCGGCACCACGCAACCGCAGATCTTCCATGGCGATCTGAAAACCAGCGCCCAGATAGTCCAGATCAAGAATAATGCGCAGGCGTTCCCGGGTTGCTTTTGGCAAATGATCCATATCCGAAACGACAAAACAGGCAAAGGCCTGACGATCGGAACGTCCAACCCTGCCCCGCAGCTGATAAAGCTGCCCCAGTCCAAACATCTGGGCCTGATCCACAATCAGCGTATTGGCACGCGGGAAATCCAGGCCTGATTCGACAATGGCGGTACACACCAGAATATCCAGTTCACCATGCCAGAACGCATGCATGGTCTCTTCCAGCTTCTTTTCAGGCATCTGCCCGTGTGCCATGCCAATACGGGCCTGAGGTGCGAGTTCCCGGACGAATTCCACAACACGCTCCAGCCCCTGCACCCGGTTGTAAACCCAGAAAACCTGCCCGTTCCGGAGGAGCTCGCGCTCAATGACCGAACGCAACACCGTCTTATCCCGCTCCAGCAGGGCGGTGGAAACGGGCTTTCGTTCGGGCGGCGCAGTCTCAATGACGGAAAGTTCCCGCACACCGGACATGGACAGCTGAAGTGTCCGTGGAATGGGAGTCGCCGTCAATGTCAGAGCATCCACATTCTTTTTCAGTTTCTTGAGCTTCTCCTTATGCCGCACACCAAAACGCTGTTCCTCATCAAGAATGAGCAGCCCAAGATTGGGAAGAGATACGTCATCCGACAGAAGACGATGCGTCCCGATGAGGACATCAATCTGCCCGGAGGCCGCTGCCTTCAACACCTCCTTCTGTTTCTGATGCGAAACGAAACGGCTCAGCAGTCCAACATTGATTGCAAATCCCGAAAGACGCGAACGAAAGGTCTGGTAGTGCTGTTCGGCCAATACTGTGGTGGGACAGAGAAGGGCGACCTGTCTCCCTGCAGCAGCCGCACGGAAGGCAGCCCGCAAGGCGACCTCTGTCTTTCCAAAGCCGACATCGCCGCA
>CAMLXE010000247.1 GCA_946490455.1 uncultured Desulfovibrio sp.
GAAGGGCACGGGCGATTTCGCCCACCAGCAGGTGATGCGCCAGATGATCCCGCACAGGAATACCGCCACGGCAAACAGGGGCAGCACCACACCAAGCAGGGTCTGGAACCCGGCGACCGCTGCCGACCAGGCAATAACGCCGATAAGCAGGACTGCCACGAGTGAAACTATCATTCCCTACCTCACTCCAGGCTTAAGGTTAGACAAATGGCAAGTACCAGAATTAAAAATATGGGAGCACAGTCTCCACTGATTCCGGAATGCTGACCCCAGACTGACTGTCGGACTCAATTCTCCCCGGAAATCTGGTGTGCAGCCCTACTAGTCCTGCGTCATACCGTGCTTTGCAGCCCAACGCCTCAACGATACATCCCCCCGGCGCTGCTCTGCCACCCGCTCGGCATAAACCCTTTCCCGATCCCCGAGATACATATTGAACGCCACCAGAACCAGAGAATCCAGACGGGACTCCATTTCGAGGTAGCTGTCCAGCCGCCCTTCCGCAAGCATGTCAACGAGAAAGAGCTCACGCAAAATGGGCTTGAACAGGAAAAGAACACCTACGGCCTGCTCGGGGCGCAGGTCCTGCACGGCGCGGATTCTGATCAGATCTCCGAGCACGTCATGCACGGTGTCCATATCCACATCCCGGCCGGAGATGGCATCGAACACGGCAACAGCTGCCTTCCGCGTGGCATATCCCACAGGATTGGCAAAACGGTCCTTTTGCGTCCGTATGAAACCTGTCGTTTCAAAAGGATAAAGGGCAAAGACCGCATCGGTCCATTTCTGGATGGCCTGCTCGCGCCGGGCGGTCAACGCTTCTTCCGAATTCATGGCAACTCGCATCCGGGTTTGAATGTTTTGTCCCGTCTGAACCGAAAACGGATGCGCTTCGTCAAGAACAGGACATCCGTATGTCGACAGAGGAACCAAAGTAGCTATACTTTTTTATTATTATCTTATTTTATTGATGGTTACAAGAGTATTGCCTGAGAGAAGGGCTCCCTGCCAGCATAAATATGGGGCAAGCCATCATGATAAAAGGAAATAAAATTACCTTGCGAAAAAATGCCCATTCCGGCCATTTACCTATATTTTTGAAGCTGTAAAACAGCGTTTGAAATGGCGCCATACAAAAGGCCACCAAAGTGCGCTGCCTTGAGGAAGTCGATCACAAGACAAAAAAATATTTTTATTAATACCAATATATTATGAAATAATCTATTCAGTCAAAAAAGAACTGCCCGAAGCCTCAAAAAAAGACTTCAGGCGGCTCTTTTTCATCGCAACATTAAAGAAAAAAAGAACTATCTTCTCGCTCAGGAGACTAAAGAGGCACCAAGCTCAAAAGCCTTCTGGCAATCCTGAGGAAAAACTTCCCGCCGATGCTTCCTGATGGCTTCCTCGTCGAGAGCATCGGTTTCATATCGACTGTAGTCATTAAATTGCAATGAATTAACGCTATACAGAACAGCAGGAGGCATTCCGAGCATCATTCCCAGATACTTTTCGGTAGTCCGGACAAAACCATCATACTTCCGTACCCCCTCTTCCGGAGAGCCCCAGGTATACACAAGCGCCGATGGAATCCGCTTCGGGAAAAGCCAGCGATTCTGTTTCGTATACAGCATGTTGGAGAAGAAAAAGCGCTCCATGAAAGAACGCATGGCGCCAGTCACATCCCAATAATATATGGGTGAGCCCAATACGATGGCTTCGGCATCCCGAAGACGTTCAAGCAAACCGGAAAGCCCGTCGTGCAACGCACAATGTCCGAGGTTACCGCCCTTATGCTTGCAGGCAAAACAACTCACACAGCCCCGATAGTTCAGATCACACAGATGAACAAGTTCTGTGGGAGCTCCCTTTGATCTGGCTCCCTCAAGAACATATCCCAGTAATGTTGCCGTATTTCCCTTTTTGCGAGGGCTTCCATTAATGGCAATAATCATACATCCTCCAGACTGGTTCCAGTACCGGACCCGAAATGCCTCTTTCCATCCTCAGGGACAGGGAATGGGGTTCGACCCGCCACAGCTCCCGCTTCCTTCAAGATCAAACGGCAATCCCATACCATGATCCCGGTCGCGAATTGGAGACTGTCCGCCAAAACTCTGTGCCGAAATGCCATCCGAGGCCAGAGAGCCTCCAGAAACGCCAGAATTGCGAATCAGCGCAGAAGGAACTCCCATAAATTCTACAAGAGGGAGCCTTCCTTCTCCACAGGCAAGGACATGAGCCTGATTGCACCACAAACGGAATTGCAAAAGGAGAGTGGAAGGACGCAGCATATCAGGCATGGAAAGAGGCTCTGCCTCCAGTGCAGACAGGAATTGTGTGGAAAGAGCAGCACCACTGATATTCAGCCGCTGCTGCAAGTTGAGAATAATGGCAATATCCTTTTCATCTTCTGCTACAGGGCACCAGATGATTTTCCGCGAATCGGCCTCGGAAATTCCCGTTACCAGCTGACGGCAGGCACTGCATGAGGGAGAAAAGAACACTCGAACAGGCGTTCCTTCAACGGTTTTCGGTTCCTGAATGGCCCAGGGCTGAACCTCTCCCCGAACGGCAAACCCAAAAACCAGAACAAAAAGAACACCCCACACACCAAGAAGCAGGGAAAAGGAGGTCTGCCTTCTTCCTGCAGGCCGTTCAGCCACCCGCCTGAACGTGTAATAGCATCCTGCCAGCAGGGCTGCCTCAAGCATGCAGGCCAGACAGGGCAAGGTCAGAATCATGATCAAAAGCAGGAAGCAGTCCGCCAGAAGAGCCAGTCCGGCAACAATACGCCCAGCGCCGCCGTAACCAAGCAACGCCAGCAATCCGAGCAGCAGAAAGGTTGCCACGCCGATCCACCACAGAGAAAAGCCTCCAAGGGAAAAACTCTGATACAGGGTACATCCCGCAGTCATGCAGGGAACTGATGCCGAGTCCAGGGCATTCCACAAGGAAAAGAGAACACCGAGCAGGGCAATAAAAAAAGAAGAGAAAAGAGGATGATGCGAGCGGGAGGAGAGCATACACGAACCTCGTTAGGGCTGTTTTTGGCCGGTAATGCTCCGTTTTTACCGGTTTTGGCCCGTAACGTAAAGTTTTGAAAAGGAGGCCCCCCTGCTGAAGCCCATCCATCTCCACTCCACATGTCATACCGTTACCGTTTCTCCCCAAAAACCAGCTTTGGGTTCCATTTCTGCCCCAAATGTCCCCAGAAACAAAAATTTTTTAAAATTTATGTTTGGAAAAAATATTGTTCGAAAAAAGATAATCAATCAATTCTTACGGAACAGCTTGATTGGATATCCACACCCACCTGTTAATAACCTGTTGATAAACTGTGAACAAGTCAAATTTCCACAACGCGATGTTAATAATGTGGATAATTCAAAAAGTTATCCACTGAATTATAAAC
>CAMLXE010000248.1 GCA_946490455.1 uncultured Desulfovibrio sp.
CAGACAAAAGTCTGGCTGAAAGTTCAGATCCCCAAAACTCTCGAAATTGCTTCAGCTCAAACTCAGCTATTGAAACAACATTCAGTGTAACTTCAGCGATGGCCCAGATTGAGGCCACCTTGTTCGGGGGCCAATATTTTCCAACCTTGGCCATAACGTTAGAATGACATTCCATCGAAACATGTTCAGCTACAGGTAATGTCTTCCTTAGATGATTGAAAATCAAATGAACCTGATGCTTTACTTTTGATGCAGCATTCAGAATCTCCAAATCCTCTGTATTATCTACGATGGGATAGCAAAGGAAGGCAGCAAGATAAGCAGCTCCACCCTGAATAGACCACAAACGACGTATGTCATGCCCTGGAGCGTTATATGTCTTACAATGTATTGTCTTGACACAACGCATGGCCATTCCTTTGTGACGGTATGCTGCCCCACAGATCGGGCAACGGAATACCTGATGCCCTGGGAGTTTCTTTTTCTTGCCACTCACGAATATCTCCTCTTCACATCCTGAGCCATCCGGCGAAGGTGACGCTTTTGCACCACCTTCTGCCAGATCAGGCCACCTATAAAGACCGCAGTCAAAAGAACTACAGACAAGATGTGACGATACTGATATAGCAGCTCAAACATTTCCTACGGTCCTATCTCATAGCCATTATTAGGCTCTGACAAAAAAATTGAGATTTCTATTCATATTAGAGAGATCATGCTCTTCGTTCATCCTCTTTAGCTATCTCAATGAAAATGGCCTTCTGTTCTCTTATGAATGACTCTGGAAGATAATCGGTATGATGTGTGCCACAAACAGGACAGAGCCAGACGATCTGCAAGACACGCTGTCCTGACTCAATCCATTCTCTGACAAGTGTTTTTTCAAACGATAGACCTTCCTGTCGGGAAATGAATCGTTGAATCGTTACCGTATCTCCTTTCTTCACCAAAGACGGCTTGAATCCCCAATAAGAATTCCCTCTTTGAACAGGACTGTCTTCCTTCATCAGGAGAGTCTTTCCGGGCCAGTCTTTCTTGAAACGAGGAATGGACAATTCTCGAATCTCGCTCATGCCCACCTCCAGACAAGCTCGATCAGACGTCCATTCGGGCACTGGCGACGCAACCAGTCAAGTACATCCGGAAGTTCTCTTTTTGTGCAGAAAAACGAAAAACGCCCTTTCTCTGATTGCGCGTTGACAGAACAACGCTCATCTGTGTAAGCTCGTTCAATATTCATGAGTACCTCAACTCAGGATTATGCCCTCACTGCGGCGGCCACCGTAGTGAGGGCGTTTTTATGCCTTGCCCTCGTCTCTGGCCTCTGTTTCATCGATCTGAAGAAGCAGAGTTAAAATATCGCCCACGGCACAATAACCAAGTCTGGCAAGTTTCCTTCTTTCATCGCCAGTGATGATGTTGTCTTCCAGTGCCTTCGCCGTACCTACCATCATATCTCCAAACGATTTTACTGATTCCATGCACTGAGCATGGATCGGATGCACCCCTCCAGACTTCGGCATAAAATCGACGTAGAAGCCTCCCATCTGCCGAGCCATCTCGTGCATGGGTTCAGTTGAACCTACGGCCTTCATCAGCGGGACCAGCTTATCCACGTCGAACTTATGAAAATTCCGTAGCGGAGAAAGACCGCTCATCATCGTGCTGTACGGCATTCCCAACCTGTCAGCCACCTGCTCGGCGGACAGACGAGACGGAGCGTGTTTGACAAGCCTGTGGCACAGAGAGGCAATACTTATATCTCCTGACATGCCAAAATCTCCTTTTGTTTCGCATGACTGAAATAGTCATATCAATTACGGTAAGCCCAACCTGCCGCCGGGGCTGTCTTCACATCACAGGTCCCCGGCGGCGTCCCGAACCGCCCGGAACAATCATCAGGGCTCGGTGCGTCCCGGAAAAATTTGTTCAAACATGACCTACGTTCTATTTTGAGGCGAGTCCGGGGAAACGAGGCTCCTTCGGACGGGGGCCACGGGGAAGATCAAGAGGGATAGGAAGAATCTCTTCTGGAAAACCAAGCGCACGCAGTTGGTTAAATCGCTTAACAGGAATCGTTTCTCGCATGATAAGCATACGAGGCCCAGTATCACTCTTCATTCCAAGCTGCTTGGCCAGAGCAGGAAACGTGATGTCATGCTCCTGCATCCACTCCCGACACCGGATGGCTCGTGGACGGGTCATGTCGTTGCCTCCTTTATTTTGTTCTGATATTAAATTCTGAAATTTAGTTAGGTAAAAAGATTCGTTATTGAGCATTTTATATATTGAGTTTTTCAGTTTGTCAACTGAAAAACATAATTTATGGATGGTAAAAATGGAGCTTTTCAATAGAATTAAAAAAATTGCAAAAAATTTCACGGGCTCAGACAAAGCTCTTGCCGAGAAACTCGGATTTAAGCAGGCCACCTTCTCCGGGTACTTGAACGAAAAGCGCCAAGACAATCTGTGGCCTATTTTGCCTAAGATTCTTGAATTATTCCCAACGATTCAACGCGATTGGCTTTATTTCGGTGAAGGCCCCATGCTCAAAAGTGACGCACACCAGATCGAACCCTCAAGTCAATTTTTAGTGCAGGCCGACGATACCGCTCTCCAGCAAGCTCTAGATCGAATAGAAGAGCTAGAAAACCAGTTGGAAGTACACAAGGAACGAATAGCTGATTTGAAAGAACGCCTAGCCGACAAAGAAAAGCTAGTTACCCTACTTGAAGAAAACAAACGTCTTTCCGAATCCACAAAGGACACAGCGACGCAGGTAACACTCCGGGACAAGATTCAATCTGCCACCTCAGGCAGACCTGCCTCTGGTGTTTAGCCAAATGGAATTTCTGAGCTGGCATCATAAAAAACAAAGTCCTGCCGTTGGCAGGACTTGTATAGCAGGGGGGTTAATCTCCCCCGCAACATTTTGCAGTCAAAAGCTGTTTTCATTCATTTACTTTTCTGTATTTTTTATGGCCCTTTTACCTGCCTCTGCTACTTCCAGAACGCCTGCCGCAATGTACGCCTCAGCAAGCCAAGGAGTCTGCTCTGTTTCCCTATAGACCCTCATAATAATTTCCATGCAACAATTACGCATGGCTTCCAGTGCGGCTTCACGGGCGTCCTGTTCCACATTGTTGATTTCCGGGACCAGCATGATGAAAACAGATAGGGCCCTTTCACAAAACGCCTCAGTGAATTTTTCCATAGCTGACATTGACCGACTCCTTTTGATTAAGGTCTGGTTCCTATGATTCCGGGATCCTGAAATCAAAACCTCTTGCGTGCGGTACCCCGTCCGTTGCTGTCACGGGTACGAAGCAGGCTGTCACTCTTTCCTCTGGAACAGGTACTACCGATGATGCCGGTAAATCGTGCATACCGTTTGATAGCCCGATTGATGT
>CAMLXE010000249.1 GCA_946490455.1 uncultured Desulfovibrio sp.
TTGCCACCGGCGGATTTTGAGTCCGCTGCGTCTACCAATTCCACCATCCCGGCGCACGTCTGGCACACTCGCACATCAGGGCCGGAAAGTCAAGAGAGGGAGCGGGGAAAACCGGGCTTTCCCGGTGTGTTCCGAAACTGCGGCCCGACGCATCCCGGCTTTCCGTCGCGGTTCTGCCGCTGTTCGGCCGACGCTCTGCTGGCGTTCTGCCGTGGCTATGCCGCCCCTCCGCCTGCCGTCCTTTCGCCAACTTCTCCCAGCCTTCGGCCAAGGTTTCGCCGCTGTTCGGCCGACGTTCTGCTGACGTTCTGCCGCTGTTCAGCTGATGTTCTGCCGACCTTCCACCTGCCTTCTGCCAGCGTCCTGCCAAAGCCATGTCGCTGTTCTGCCGACCTTCATCCCACCTTCTGCCGACGTTCTGCCGTGGTTATGCCGACGCTCATCCTGCCTTCTGTCCCCTTCCTCCACCTTTCTCCCTCTTCGGCCGAGATTCGGCGGATTGGCAGCCACAAAAAGCCTCTCCCTGTCGCAGTGAGGTGACTTTGGCTCACTCGCGCAGCAGAAAAAGACAGATTCGACGGACGCAGGAGGGAAAATGGATACGGCAGGAAAACGGATGCAGCGAGAGCTTTCCCGACACGGCGTCAGATGAGGCGCTGCCCTGGGGTGCCTCACGCCACTACCGCTCTCCGGCAAAACCATTGTCCTTCCCTCAGATCCCGATGTTCCCAGAAGCTGCCCGACTCGGAAAGCGGCTCCAGCCGGGAACTGCCCCCAGAGAAGCAGCGCGGCATCCCCCAAAACCAGCGCTCAGGCAACGGACTCCGGTTCTCCAGTCCCCCGGAAGCCTCCCCGGCCCAGTCTCCCGAAAAGATTACAGGCCCCAATGATTCTCCCGGAATGAAGGCTCCAGCCCGCTTTCCGACTTCCGAAAAAACTCCCGGAAAAGCGCCCTGAGTTTCCGGTATCTTTCAGACTCCCGGAAGGCTCCCGAACCTCCCGGAACTCACCCCGAAACGCTCCGGGCCTCACCCCTCGCACGAATCCCCGAAGTCGGAGGCGCGTGCAGGCCGCGAGCCATGTTCAGTGCTTGCGGAATACGGGCCAGCTGTTCCAGCGGGTGACGGCCCGGCAGACCTCGCCCCCTTCGCCGGATTCCCGGGCAATGGCCTGGATCAGCTCGCAGTGTTCCTGCTCTCCTCCGGCACGGGCAGAACGGACAAGGAGCCTTTCGCCGGGAAAGCATTCTGCGCGGAAGGACAGATCAATCATAGAGGGGATGGGACGCGAGCCGTCTTCGGAAACAAGTCCCTCCAGCAGCCAGCCGAGGTAGCGGACATTGTTCACATGGCCATTCATGTCCATGTCGTCGTCGCGGACAATGACGGGGACGGCATTTTCGGCCTCGCGCAGTCTTGGCAGCACCCGGGAAGAAAAGGGTTCGCAGGGCAGCGTTTTCGAGGGATAGGCCGCGAGCAGGTCGTCCGGCATGGTCACAATACGGCGCGACTGCAGATCCATGACCGCCCAGGCGCTTGTGGCGCGAATCAGGGTCTTTCCGTCCGCATCCTGCACCTCATAGCCGCGGTGGCCGAGATGATCCATTTTGGCCGGCCATGTCCGAATCCGGACCTTCTGCCCTACAGGCGGCAGCGCATCGATATAGAGAATCAGCCTGGTAAGAATCCATGTCATGCCCTTGCTGAACACCAGCTCGTCTCCGAAACCGAGATCTGCCGCATTCAGGGCTGCCGCTTCCTGAAACCAGTCGGCAACGGAAGAGAGTCTGACCCGTCCGTCGATACCGGTTTCACCGTGGCGCACATGAAGTTCCATGCAAAACTGCGGATAATCCTGAACCATTGCTTTCCCCCCGTCTGCCCGTCTGTCCGGACGGGCCGCATTACCTGACGATTGACAGAATGGACGGTCCTGATACAACAGCCTGTCGAGTGATTCATCTCTTCTGTCGGAGCATCCATCATGGAAATCGAAACACAATGTCTCTATGCGGGCTACTCCCCCAAAAACGGCGACCCGCAGACCCTTCCCATCTGTCAGAGTACCACCTTCAAATACGACTCCACCGAGCAGGTAAGCAAGCTTTTTGATCTGAAAGAAGCAGGTTTTTTCTATACCCGTCTCGGGAATCCCACCGTGGATGCCGTAGAACAGAAAATTGCCACGCTTGAGGGCGGGATTGGCGCGCTCTGCACGTCATCCGGACAGGCCGCCAGCATGCTCGCCATTCTGAATCTGGCCTCGGCCGGCGATCATTTCATCAGTTCGTCCACCATCTATGGCGGCACGCTGAATCTCTTTGCCGTCACCCTGAAAAAGCTCGGCATTGAAGTGACCTTTGTTGACCCGGAAGCGCCGGACGACGAAATCCGGGCGGCCTTCCGTCCCAACACCAGGGCCCTCTTCGGCGAAACCATTGCCAATCCCAGCATCGACGTGCTGGATATCGAACGCTTTGCCCGGCTCGCTCATGAAAATGGCGTTCCGCTCATTGTGGACAATACCTTTGCCACGCCCTTCCTCTGCCGTCCCTTTGAATTTGGTGCGGATATCGTCATTCATTCCACCACCAAGTATCTGGACGGCCACGCCCTGCAAATGGGCGGCGTCATTGTGGACAGCGGCAATTTTGACTGGACGGGCGGCAAATTCCCCGAATTTACCGAACCGGACGAATCCTATCACGGCATCGTCTATACACAGGCCTTTGGCAAGGCGGCCTACATCACCAAGGCCCGCGTCCAGCTCATGCGGGATATGGGCACCTGCCAGACCCCCTTTGGCGCCTTCCTCATCAATCAGGGACTGGAAACCCTGCCCCTGCGCATGGAACGCCACAGTCAGAATGCCGATATTGTTGCGCATTTTCTGGCTTCATCCGACAAGGTGGAAGCCGTCAGCTATCCCACTCTGGACGGCAATCCCTATAAAGAGCGTGCCGCCAAATATCTGCCCAAAGGCTGTAGCGGCGTCATCTCCTTTACGCTCAAGGGCGGACGGGAAGCGGGCGCCCGCTTTATCGACAGTCTGAAAATGATTTCCCTGCTCGTGCATGTTGCCGATATCCGGACCTGCGTCCTGCATCCGGCAAGCTCCACCCATCGCCAGCTGAGTGATGAACAGCTTGTCAGCGCCGGCATCACGCCCGGCATGGTCCGCCTTTCTGTCGGTATCGAAAATGTGAAGGACATCCTTGACGATATCCGGCAGGCTCTGGAACAGATCTGAGGCCTTACCCCGAAAGGGGCGGATGGTTGTGCGGCCGTCCGCCCCTTCTGCTCCTGCCGGCACAGACCCTGCCAGGCCTTTCCGCTCCCCCCTGCCCCCCCCCCCGCCCCCCCCTCCCCCCCCCCCCCCCGGCCCCCCCTCTGC
>CAMLXE010000250.1 GCA_946490455.1 uncultured Desulfovibrio sp.
TAATTAAAATAGGTAAACCCCCAGCTTTGCTGGGGGACTCACAAAGTTTGACTTTTCGGGCAATGAAAAAGACCTCCTTTCCTGAACCGTTCGAAGTATCAGGAAAGGAGGTCAGTAGTGGAAGTTCAAAGCCTAAACCATTCAACATGGGTATGCAATTATCATGTAGTATGGATACCCAAATATAGGAAAAAGAAAATATTCAAAGGAATACGAGCAGATTTGGGAGAAGTTCTGCATAAGTTGGCAGAGCAACGAGAAAGCAAGATATTGGAAGGCCATTTGCTTGCGGATCATGTGCATATGCTCATATCCATTCCGCCAAAATATTCTGTATCGTCAGTGATTGGTTACATAAAAGGGAAAAGCGCATTGTATATAGCACGTCAATACAATGGTAGGAGAAGAAATTTTGGAGGAGAAAAATTTTGGGCAAGAGGATTTTATGTTTCAACGGTAGGTCTGGATGAGGTAACAATCCGAGAGTATATAAGAACTCAGGAAGAGGAAGATAAGCGGATAGACCAGCTAAGTCTGGTCTAAGAGTTGCCGCCTTTAGGCGGCTCAAGCGTTTCCAAACCGCTTTGAGCGGTTCACGCTATCTCAAGCCCCCGGCTTTGCCGGGGGGACCTGACTTCAATGTGGTAGCTCTTATCAACCTGTTGGTGATGACAGCCTACTATCTCATATTCATAACCAGCACCCCCTATGCGCGTGAAGTGTACGGGGCAAGTCTCAGTTCAGCAGGCTTTACCGCAGGAATCATGGTGATCGGCTGCCTTGCCGGACGCTTCGTAACCGGAAACCTGCTTTCCCTGTTCGGAAGCCGGATCATTCTGTTCTGCGGGCTTCTGCTGTATGCGGCAAGCATTGGCGCCTTCTTTCTGGTTCATTCCCTGTCATGGCTCTTTATTCAGCGCCTTTTTGCCGGCATAGGCGTCGGCATTATCGGTACGGCTACAGGAACAATCGTAGCCTATGTCGTTCCCCAGAAGTTTCACGGACTCGGCATCAGTCTTTTCAGTCTGAGTACGGCCCTTGCCCTTGCTCTTGGTCCGTTCATCGGTATCGTCCTTTCAGCGCAGTGCGGATATGCTGTCCTGAACTGTGTCAGTCTCGGAGTCGGGGTAAGCTGCCTTGTCCTCTTTGGCCTTCTGCGCAATCTTCCGGACAGCCGCCATCGTCCGAGACCCTTCTGGGAACTCAACAGCTATATCGATCCCAGAGTTGTCCGCTTTTCGCTGGTGGCGCTGGTCACCTGTCTGAGCTATGGCTGCGTGCAGGCCTTCATGACATCTCTTGCTGCCGAAAGGGAACTGACAGCGGCAGCCAGCTTTTTCTTCCTTCTGTACGGCATTGCCGCCATTGGTACCCGTCCTCTGACTGGACGCATCTTTGACCTGAGAGGGGAAAACATCATCTTTTATCCCAGTCTGGTCCTGACCTCCATTTCTCTTTTGGTGCTGGCCTTCGCCCAGAACGGCTGGATGCTGCTGCTTTCAAGCCTTCTCCTTGGTATCGGTTTTGGCAATTTCCAGTCTGCCGGACAGGCTGTTGCGCTTTCTCTGGTTTCCCGCTCCCGCTTCGCTCAGGCCACCACGACCTTTTTCATCTTTTTTGATCTGGGTATCGGCCTCGGCCCCTATCTTTTTGGCTTCCTCATTCCTTCTCTTGGGTATGACGGCATGTATCAGGCACTGGCCGTTCTGGTTCTGTGTGCTGTGGTCATGTATTACTTCCTGCATGGCAGAAAAGTGTGAGCCTTTTGCCACCAGTTTCTCCGATTGCACAAGAGCGGTCATGGAGACGCCTTCTGAAAGGGGGCGTCTCTGTTTTGCTTCAGGTGAAAGAAATTTCACAGACGAACGTGCGAACAGGGAAGACGGGCTCTGCGTCAGAACGGGACCAGCAGCCGCTATATTCTGGGCCTATCGCCATTCCTTGCACAGGACAGCGGTACAGAAAAACATCTCGGCCACGCATCAGGGCTGGGCTGGCTTTTTCATGGGAAAAGCCAGCCATACCTCTGTGTTCTGACTGGAACAGCAGAGAGGAAGACCGTTCTGGAATAGAGGCAGAAGGACAGCGCAGGCGAGACACCTTTCATGGCCTCATGGAAGGTGGGGAAGCAAGTGGCTGGAACGAAGCGGCAGGTTGAGGAAAATCCTGGCCGGGCCAACAGGTGTTCGGCGTTTGGAAAAAACGGGCGTTCCGTTCATTCCGTCCTGCTGGCCGTCTGTTCCCACCAGCTGATGACACAGGCTTCAAGCCTGTCCAGTTCATCAGGATGGAACCAGTGAATGCGGGGATCCGCATTGAACCAGGTGAGCTGCCGCTTGGCATAGGCGCGTGTATTCTTTCGCCACAAGGCGCAGGCCTCGTCCAGAGAACAGGTTCCCTGAAGATACATGAGCAGTTCATGGCATCCTATTCCCGACCATCCGGGAGCATCCGCATCCGGAAGACGTTCCCATTCCCTTTTGACCTCTTCAATGGCTCCTGCATCGAGCATGAGTTCAATGCGTCGGTAGAGAAGCGGTTCAAGGTCCTTCAGGGGGAGTTTCAGACCGATGCGCAGGATATCGCAGGCAGGGGGGGGCGGCGTCTGGTCATGCCACCAGGAGAAGGTATGGCCGGTTGACTCAAGAACGGCCAGAGCCCGGACCACACGCTGGCGATCATTGGGATGGATTCGGCTGGCATAGGCAGGATCCGCTTCCTCCAGTCTGGCATACAGTTCTCTGCTGCTGCCGGCCAGATATTCGGCCATAAGCCGCTGCGTCAGCTCTTCCGGTACACGGGGAATACTGACGATACCATCAAAGAGCGCACGCAGATAGAGCCCGGTTCCTCCCACCAGTATGGGAAGAGCGAAACGGGGGAGGAAATCACTGGCCAGTGAACTCCATTCACCTGCCGACATCCGCTTTTCGGTCTCCAGAAAGCCATAGAGGACATGCGGACAAAGCGAACGTTCCTGAGGCGACGGCTGGGCGGTGATGACCGGAAAGGCCCGGTAGAGCTGTCTGGAATCGCAGTTGATGATCCCGGACTGAAACCGGGGGCCAAGCCTGAGCGCCGCAGCCGTTTTCCCGGCTCCAGTGGGACCTGCAATGCAGAGAATCCGTTTCATATTTCTTCTGGATCGTCCTCATCAAATTCGGCATCCAGAAGACCCGGCAGGGGCGGCAGACAGACAGGATCAATGCGCCCGTGCGGCATTCCGAAACGGCCTCGCAGGCAATGCAGGACATGATCCGGAACAAGGCCCTTCACATCGCCACCGAGGCTGGGAACCGTCTTGACGATAGTCGAGCTGATATAGAGCCAGCGATAGTCGGAAATCAG
>CAMLXE010000251.1 GCA_946490455.1 uncultured Desulfovibrio sp.
ATACCGGACAACGGTTTCTCCGGCATCATCCACAGGGGACATGCTGATAAGCAGGAACTGATGGGGCTTGCCTGAGGAATCCACAAAGCTGATTTCCTCGCCCACACGGGCTCCTTCAAACCAGACCGGAAGAGGCAGCTGGTTCGGATCGCCAAACTTTGCCCGGAACTGAACCGTCTTGATGGCATCTCCGGGGTGGTTGAGATACATGACAAGTTCTTCCGGCGTGGGATCACGCTTGACGATATCGCGGAACGCCTTGCGTTCGGCTTCCACATCAATGTCAATCAGCTTTTCCAGAGGCGAGTGATCGGTACGTTCGGCAATGGCCTGCTTCCAGCCATCACCAAACGCGCTCTCATACACCCAGTCCGGTGGGAACCCGAGAGGCAGTTTGCCGAATTTGCCGAGCAGCAGATTGCGGAAAGCGTCATTGCAGTCCTGATAGAGGGACAGACGTGCCTTTTTCGTCCCTTCGCTCAACTGGTCTTCAGGAACCTGATTGACTCGGTCAAGAACGCCCAGGAGGTACCGGACCTCGTCTTCGCCACCCCGCTTGTAGGCGCCTGTCACGGCAAGGAAGGCCGTATTCCAGGTAATCTGCGAACCTGGGGTGACATCATGATAACGAACGATCTTGCGCGTTCCTGCCAGGAATTTCAGCATGTAGGGAAGCAGATGAATGTATCCCTGCTTCATGGCGCCTTCCTGCGAAGAAGAAGTGGCGCCGCCCGGCATGCCATGTTCAACCACATCGTGGTCAACACCCTGGAAGTAGGGAGCGCAATACCGGTCATAGTAGGGAATGACCTGCTTCAGAACATAGTTGGCCTGACGGATCATGTCTCTGTCCAGTTCGACCTTGAGTCCCAGTTCTTCTTCCATATAGGCTGCGGTGGCAAGCGTATCGCCCTGACCATAGCTTCGGACACAGGCGCCGAGGTTGGTATCAACGATATTCACACCAGCGAGAGCTGCCGCTCCGACGGAAGGTACGAACAGTCCGTCTGTCGTATGCCGATGGTAATGAAGCACCAGATCGGGCCAGCGCTTTTTGAGCGCCCGTACCAGACTGGAAATGAAGCGGGGAGGGCAGACTCCGGCCATATCCTTAAGCCCCAGAATGAGCTGGCGGGATGTGGCTCCCTCGCTGAGTCCGGCCACTTCGGCGTTCATGCGCAGAATGCTTTCGGCCACTTCAAGATAGTGTTCGACAGTGAAGCCTTCAGCCCAGGAAAGCGAGATCGCGGGCTCAAAGACAACATCACGGCGAGACATGACAACTTCGGCCAGCGGACGCATGTTTTCGATGTGGTTCAGGAAGTCGAAGCAGCGGATGATATGGTAATTGTCACATATCATTTCGCCGGTCAGACGCATGAGGTTCCTGGGCTGCGGGCTGTAGCCAAGAACATTGGTCGAACGGACGAGAATCTGCTTCAGGGTCTTCGGCGCAAACTTGTTCCAGGCCTGGGCTTCGGAGAAGGGATAGGTCATGTTGGCCATCATGGCCACATGGAAGTGAGCGCCTCCGCCGTTTTCCAGAGAGAAGAAGCCACAGTTGTCAAGATAGGGACCTACCAGTCTGTCTTCGGCAAGTCTGAACCGGTTGCCGCTGTTGGACTGGGTGCTGTCACGCGTGGTCGTATCGGTAAAGTGAATGCGGTTGCTGTCGCGTACATAGTCAAGAAGGGCAAGACGATCCCCACGCGGATAGGGAGAGGGCGTCTTGAGCAGCTTTGGCGGAATGGGAGGCAGGATAACATTCTGCCGCGGCAGACGGGGCGTATCCTTGGTTCTGTATTCGCCAAGCTGGACATAGGGATTGTAGCCCTTGGCCGAAATCTCGGCCAGAAGGTAGGAAAGGCGTTCGCTTTCAGGCCCGAGATCCGCATAGTTCATCAGTTCCGGTGCAGACTGGATGAAGCCCGTGTCAAAGTTGCCGGACCGGAAACGGGGGTGTTTGATGACCTGCTGGAAGAACGGAATCGTGGTCTTGACCCCGCCGACAGTATATTCGGTAAGGGCCCGTTCCATGATGCCAAGAACCTTTTCCCAGTCACGACCGTAGGCAATCAGCAGCGAGCCGGCAGAGTCGTAGTTCGGGGGGAATTCGTATCCGGCAGAAAGGTTGGAGTCCATGCGCACGCCGGGGCCACCGGGGGATACGTAGCGTGTGATGAGTCCCGAGTTGGGCGCAAAGTCATTCTGTGGATCTTCACAGTTGATGCGAACCTGCATGGCAACATGTGCCGGTCTGGTTTCCCCTTCCTTGAGCCGGAGTTCGGCCCCGAAAGCCACGGCGATCTGTTCTTCCACAAGGTCCACGCCATAACGGGACTCGGTAATGCCGTGTTCCACCTGAAGACGCGTATTGACCTCGATGAGGTACGGTTCTCCATCCGGAGTGACGAGGAATTCGACGGTGGCAAGGGAGTAGTAGCCCACTTCCCTGACCAGCATCCGGGAGTATTCCTTGAGACGTTCACGCAGCTCAGGCGTGATTCCGGGCCACGGAGAGGGCGTGATTTCCACCAGTTTCTGGTGATTGCGCTGAATCGAGCAGTCTCTTTCGTCAAAGGCAAAGACGTTGCCGTACTGGTCGGCGATAACCTGAATCTCGATATGCCGGACGGATTCAAGATACTTTTCGACATACAGATGGGGATTTCCGAAGGAGGCCTGCGCCATGGCCGAGGCCTTGAAGAAGGCATCCTCAAGCTCGTGCGGTTCACGAACCAGAAAAATGCCACGGCCTCCGCCGCCGCCTTCTGCCTTCAGCATGATGGGAAGCCCGATCTGTTCGACAACTCTGCGGGCTTCCGGGATGTCCACAGAGCCGTCAGAACCGGGAACAACAGGAATTCCAAGACGTTTTGCGAGCTTGCGGACCTGAACCTTGTTCCCGAGCAGATTCATGGATTCTGCCGTGGAACCGATGAAGACAATGCCTGCTTCCTTGCACTTCTGTGGGAACCTTTCATCTTCCGAGGCAAATCCCCACCCGGGGTGGATGGCGATGATCCCGCGCTGTTTGGCCTTTGCAATAATCAGATCAAGATCAAGATAGGCACGGGGATCAGAACCAAGCAGAAGCAGTTCCTGGGCCGCCGACGCAGCCGGAGCTGCCTTGTCTATATCAGTGGCGGTCATGACCGGAACAGCTGCAAAGCGTTCGCGAATGGCCCGGCAGATACGGCGGGCAGGAATTCCACGGTTGGCCACGAGGATGGGTTTGCCCCGAACTTCGTCCAACACCTCTTCAAACGTTTTGGCGGTCATGCATTCAACCTTGGTGAAAAAAGTTAAGGGAAGTCTTTTCCCTCGGGAACGGATG
>CAMLXE010000252.1 GCA_946490455.1 uncultured Desulfovibrio sp.
TATTCACTCTCTGGATACGTTTCCTGCAATCTTTTGAAGTATTCAATTGCTTCCGCGGCTGCTGTCGTAGAGCGATCTACGGAAGTAAAGCTCTTCAAGTCCGACATTCCCACCTGATACAGTACATAGGGTATGGCCTCATGGCGAGGATGAAGCGACTCGAAATCCTTGTAGGCATCGGCTGCCTCGGGATATTTCTCATTAAGAAACAAAGCGTCTCCCAAAGCCAGTTCAGCCTCCACAGTATAAGGACTGAATGGATAGTTATCCTTCAGCTTTGAATAATACTCGACGGCCTGAGCATAATTCTTGTCTCGCATGGCGTCTGTGGCGCCTTCATATAGTTCCTGAGCCGTATCCTCCGGTGGCGGAAGGAAAAAATAGTCAATCAGTCCACAGCCGGAGAGAAGAGACAGGCAGAGCGCCAGCACCAGGTGACGAAAATACATAGTCAGGCATCCAGTTGTTCAAGATAAATGGAAGCCGCATTTGCTGCTGTTGCTCCGTCTCCAACGGCGGTAGTCACCTGTCTGCACAGTTTGGAACGAAGATCACCAGCCGCAAAAAGGCCCGGCAAATTGGTGCGCATTTCACAATCGGTTATGACAAACCCTTTTGCATCGAGCTGCAACTCCTGAGGAAGGAAACTCGATTGTGGTTCATACCCGATAAAGATGAAGAGTCCGTTCACCTCCAGGTGACTATCCTCTCCCGTGACAACATTCTTGAGAACAAGACCGGTCAGATCTGATTCTCCTTCAAATCCAGCTACAACAGTATTCAGTACCAGTTCAATACGATCCGAAGCAGTCCGAATCTTGTCCTGATAGACCTTTGCAGCCCGGAAACCTTCTCGGCGATGAATCAGATAGACCTTGCTTGCAATTCGTGAAAGGTACAGTGCTTCTTCCAGCGCTGCATTTCCTCCACCAACAACAGCAACGACCTGATTCCGGAAAAAATTGCCATCGCACAGTGCGCAATAGGAAATACCGCGCCCCGTCAGCTCCCGCTCTCGCGCAAGCCCAAGCTGCTGCGGATTGGCCCCAGAGCACAGAATAACAGCGCGGCCGACAATCGATTCCTTACCTATTGCCAGCTTCCAGCCTTCAGGACCCTGCTCCATTCCCGTTACAGCATCGTTGTATCGATCAAGCGAGAAATCACTCAGATGTTCCGCAAAGACATCAGCAAGTTCCCACCCCTTGATTCCCTTGGGGAAACCGGGATAATTTTCGATGGATTCCGTTTTCAGAATCTGACCACCGGGAGCAAGCATTTCAACCAGAGCAACGGAAACTCCAGACCTGCACAGATAAAGAGCAGCGGTGATCCCCGCAGGACCACCGCCGACGACTACCGCGTCGTACCGTTTCATGCCAAGGCCTTTTGGTCAATCATGGTAGCAATGCTGGATTTGGATACAGCACCAGTCACCTGTTCGACCACCTCGCCATTCTTGAAGAGAATCAGAGTCGGTATAGCACGAATTCCATATTTACCGGGGGTAACCTGGCTTTCGTCCACATTCATTTTTACTACAGAGATTTTGCCTTCATATTCTTCGGCAAGTTCTTCAATAATGGGACCAATCGCGCGGCAAGGTCCGCACCAGGGAGCCCAAAAATCAACAAGGACAGGAAGCTGAGACTGAAGAACGACAGCATCGAAATTGGCATCATTGACTTGAGTGGCCATTATTGACTCCTTAAGTTTTCAGGTTGTGTGGAAGATATCCGTTCAGACACTGATCCACATTTGTAAAGTGTAAATATGAGACTTTCGGGTGTCAAGACGGCACCCTGCATTGTTTCCAAATTTCACTTTTCCAGCCGCTGCCACCCTTCTTGTATGGTCTTGTATGACAGCGGTGCAAGTCTGCCCACAGGGCCTGAATACAGAGTTCAAGACCCCTGGCATCGCAACGCTCTGCCCACCCTGACATGTGTACCTTCTCATACCTTGCAATTCAGCTCGATATAATCCTCATTCCATCAATGGGTCATGAAGTCCCATGGAATGAACAAGATCTACCGACAGGGCAAAAAATCCGGGTACAGAGTACGCTCCAGTCTTCCCTTGTCGTCAGGGATGCGCTGTCCCCTGGGAATAGCCGAAAAGGAAAGATCATGTCCAAAGCCACGTTCAGCGAGCAGTTCACCAGCATGAGCAACCATAACAGCATTATCCGTACACAGGAACCGGGAGGGCAACAGAAGAGGCTTACCCACCGTATCCGCAAGATTTTGCATGGCTGCACGCACCTGTGTGTTGGCAGCAACACCACCAGCAACAATAATGCCATTGATGCCTGCCGAATTTTTCTGCTCCAATGCACGGTGCATCTTTATGGAAAGCGTTTCGGCCACCGCGAGCATGTAGGAGGCGCACACATTACACAGGGCAGGAGAAGCAACGTCAATCCCCTGTTCTCGAATCAGCCTTCCTTCTTCACGCAAACCTGGATGGGCCTCCAGGTACACCAGAGCGGCTGTCTTCAATCCGCTGAAACTGAAATCCAGATTCTCCACATGGGTGTACGGTCTGGGGAAAAGATGAACATCCGGAGTTCCCCGCTGGGCCAGCCTGTCGAGCAGAACGCCTCCAGGATATGGCAACCCCATCATCTTTGCAAACTTGTCGCAGGCTTCCCCTGCCGCATCATCCAGAGTTCGTCCCAAAAGGACCAGACTGTCCGGCCCATCAAGTCTGTAAATATGGGTATGCCCTCCAGAAACCAGGAGTCCCAAAAGAGGATAATCCAGCTTCTGCTCCAGCCCTGCAGCAAGAAGATGAGCATGAAGATGATTCACAGCCACAAGAGGCTTGTTGCCGGCAAGAGCCAGCCCCTTACCGAAGGCAATCCCTACCAGCAGGGCACCAAGCAGACCTGGCCCCCTTGTTACGGCTATGACATCCACATCCTGCAGAGAGAGACCGCTTCGCCGCATCAGCTCATCGTACAGGGCTCCAACAAATCGATAATGCTCACGAGACGCCAGTTCGGGCACGACACCGCCAAACAAGGCATGAATATCCATCTGGGTTGCAAGAACGGACTCCACACATTGTCCGTTCCGGACAAGTGCCAGTGCCGTTTCATCGCACGAAGTTTCAATCCCAAGGCAAAGCATGAATACGATCCAGACTGAAAGAATCCGTACTATCTGAGAAAAGGCCGGAAAAGATTTCCGGCCTGTGTTTTTTCTATTTGCTGTAGATCTTGTTGACCGCCTCAACATCCTTGCGAGAACCAATAAACAACGGCACTCTTTCATGGAGGCTTTCCGGCGTGATATCCAGAATACGCCGATGCCCATCA
>CAMLXE010000253.1 GCA_946490455.1 uncultured Desulfovibrio sp.
TCCACTTCTGCGCAAAAAGGGAGAAGGCCGCCGGTCCATGCCCCCCACGGCGTCAATATAGGCATCCTCAAGCCGTGGCTCCTCCGGCAAAAGCGTTACTCCGTCCCGAACAAAAGGTTCTGCATGTCTGTCCCGAAATACCAGTCTGATTCGACTTCCCTGAATCAGGGCATCCCGAATATCGGCTGTCTGCTGCCAGCTGGCCAGCATTCTGCGAGCCTCACCAGAAGGCGGAACAAAGGTAAAAACGCGTCCTGCTGCGCGCTCCGTAAACTTGGCCGGAGGTCCCTCATATACCAGTCTGCCCTGATCCAGCATCAGGACATGGCTGCATCGCTCAGCCTCTTCCATATAGGCCGTTGACCATAGGACAGACATGCCGCCCACAGCCAGCTCGGATACCATTTTCCAGAGTTCCCTGCGGGAAAGCGGGTCCACCCCGACCCCGGGTTCATCAAGCAGCAGCAGACGTGGCGTGGTCAGAAGTGCACAGGCCAGCCCCAGCTTCTGCTTCATACCTCCGGAAAGCTTTCCAGCCAGCCTTCCCGTAAAGGGTTTGAGTGCCGTAAACTGCAGCAACCTTTCAAACATGACCTGCCGTGCCGGTCCTTCAAGGCCACGCAGTTCGGCATGCAGATTCAGATTATCAAGAACGGAAAGATCTTCATACAATCCAAACCGCTGCGGCATATAGCCGATGTCATGCAACACATTTGCCGCGCTTCCAGAACTGTCCGGCACACGGCCCAGGACTTCGACCGTTCCGGCAGAGGGCAAAAGCAGGCCGGCCAGAAGACGCATGAGGGTTGTTTTTCCTGAGGCATCGGGGCCGACCAGACCAACAACCTGCCCGGAGGGGATACTGGCCGTCAGATTATCCAGCGCTGGCGGTGTGCCTGATGGAACATTGGGGAAAACCTTGGAGACCCCCTGAAGATTGATGACAGCATCTGCTCCCGACATTACGGCCGGCTCCCATCCCGGCGCAGTGTTATTGTAACCGGCATGCCCTGCCGCATCACATTGTCCGGGTCATCGGCAATCACACGGAAACGAAAGACGAGGTCATTGCGCACTTCTTTCGTCTCCACTGTCTTGGGTGTAAATTCAGCAACAGGAGAAATGAACCCGATCGTTCCCCTGTAGGTCTTGTCTGGTCTGGCATCCACGGACAAAAGTACTTCCTGCCCCGGTCGAACCAGACCAAGCTTGGGCTGCGTCACATAAGCCCGTATCCATACGGGATTATTGATTGTAATGGTATAAATGGTTTGTCCCGCCTGAACGATGGCTCCCTCTTCATGAACCTTTGTCAGGACAATGCCATCCTGAGGCGCAAACAGGCGGGTATCAGCCAGTTCCATTTCAGCAGCATCCAACGCCGCTTCTGCAGCCTGAACGGCAGCCTTCTGCCTTGCTATGTCTTCTTCTCGATACCCTTTCTCCATGAGCTGAAGCTGCTCCTCCGCAGCCTTCTGCCGGGCAGCAGCTTCCGTATATGCAGAACGGGCCTCATCAAGATCCTTCTGAGCGATGGCCTGTCGTGTCTTCAGCTTTTCTATCCGCCTCAGATTGGCAGCAGCGTTGGCATACACACCCCGCGCCCCTTCCAGAGCAGCTCTGGCCTGAGCAATATCTTCGGGACGATTCCCCGCCAGCATCTTGGCATACTCGGCCCGCTGCATGGCAAGCTCGGCCTGAGCGCGATTCAGGGCATGCTCATACGGCTCAGAATCAAGCCTTGCCAGAAGTTCACCGGACGTTACGACCTGCCCTTCTTCAGCCTTCAACTCGACGATACGCCCCCCAACCCGAAAGCCTGACTCCACCTGCCGGATATCCACATTGCCATAGAGGACCAGCAGATCCCCGACACCTCCCTGCCAGGCGGCATTCCACCACAAGCCCCCACCAACGAGACATAAGCCAACAAGCAGGAATACGACCTTTTTCATCGCAATCTCCATCAGACTGCATGGAGCAAAGGGGCCGCCCGACGCCGGATTACCCGGTCGCACGGGACGGCCCACAGCATCAATATCTCGGAGTAACAGGCAGCATGGTCTGCCCGGGAAACAGACCGGCTACCTGCCGCCAGACCTCCGCCCAGAATCGGGCGACCTGTCATATCAGACTTCGCGCAGCATCTTCACAGCACAAAAGTTCCCGCACATGGCGCAGGCATCTTCATGCTTGTGCGGTTCACGCCGCCTGTCCAAAGTTTCGGGATCCAATGCGGCGGCCCGCATTCCATCCCAGTCAAGAGCCATTCTGGAGCGGGCCATATCAGCTTCCCGCTTCAGGGCGTGCGGACGCCCAAGACTGACTTCTCCTGCCTGAGCAGCCACTCGCGAGGCCAGAACGCCCTGCTTTACATCATCGCCATCAGGCAGTGTCAAATGTTCTGCGGGAGTCAGGTAGCACAGGAAATCGACACCGGCACGCACAGCCAGCGCACCGCCGATAGCACCGGCAATGTGGTCATAGCCGGGCGAAGAATCAATGGTCAGGGGGCCAAGAACATACAGCGGAGCGCCATGTGTCAGCTTCTTGATACTCCGGATCTGTGCTTCTACCTCATGCATGGGAACATGACCTGGGCCTTCAATCATGCACTGTACACCAGCTTCCAGTCCCCGTTCTGCAAGAGTCCCCAGCGTCATGACTTCTTCCCATTGTGCGGCGTCACCGGCATCACATCCGGCACCGGGACGCAACCCGTCACCGAGTGAAAGAGTCACATTGTGCCTGCGGGCAATTTCAAGGAGTCTGTCATATCCTGTCAGCAACGGATTTTCCTTGTCATTCTTGAGCATCCAGCGAGCAAGAATGGAACCGCCACGGGAAACGATACCAAGCGCACGTTTTCCTCGAGCTGCCCATTCCGCGCCCCTTCTGGTCAGACCACAGTGCAGAGTCATGAAATCGACTCCCTGTTCGGCCTGCATTTCCACTTCAGCAAACAATTCTTCCGGATCAATGGTCGCGGGATCAAGATCCTTATCAATATACCGCTGCGCTACAGAATAGAGGGGAACCGTACCAAGGGGCAGAGGGCAACCTTCAAGCATGGCCTTGCGGATGTTGTTCAGATTTCCGGCAATGGAAAGATCCATCACGGTATCCGCTCCGGCCTTCTGGGCAATTTCGAGTTTTTTCAGTTCGCGTCCAGGATGATTCTGGAAAGGAGAGGTACCAAGATTGGCGTTGACCTTGACCCGAGCCGGCTGTCCGACAAGGATGGGGTGCAATGCCGGATGATTGGGATTGCCCAGCAAAACCATGGTACCAGCTTCAATGCCAGCCCGAAT
>CAMLXE010000254.1 GCA_946490455.1 uncultured Desulfovibrio sp.
CCGCGGTGATATCCACGATTCATGGGGTAATCACGACCCTGGTTCCCGTAACCGCGACCGTAGGCACAGTCACCAAAAGCGGGGCAGTCGGAGCGGAATCCTCTGCGGTCATTTGTGTTCATGTTGATGCCCAGTTCCTTGGAAACGCGATCAAACATGGCCTCACGTTCCCTGGCAAATTCATTGTGGAGAGCAACAAGTTCTTCTGAAGCCTTGCCTATTGCCTTCGGATCCGGATTGTCTGCTCTGCCCAGCGTATCCAGTTCGATCCGCTTTGCTCTGATCTTATCACGCAATGGGTCTATCTTTTTTGCAAAATCATCCATGATATTATCATACTGAGCCTGCTTTTCAGGGGTCAGGCTGTCATATACATATTCATTGCCGGGGCAGGATTGCCAATAATGGGGTCGTGCGTCGGCCTGTCCCTGCATGACGCTTCCTGCAACAAGAATGGCAGCAACTACTGAACCTGCGATGATGGACTGTGTACGGGTCATGAAATTCGCTCCTGAGAAAAATCTATGATATTCGCTGTCGCGTTGTCTTCTGTATAGCAATGTGCGTGCCAAAACAAAAAATCAATAAAAAACAATAAATAATATTTTTTTTATCAAAACCTCTTTTCGTCATATACACTGGGTGTATAATTTTTGAACGGGATTTTTTTACACTGTAAAAAAACTATGCACAGAAAGGATCGAGCGTATAAAAAATGTGCGGGCCGCTGTTTTGAGGGGCGGCCCGCGCTGGTACATCAAGCGGAGGACTATTCAAACCGTTCACATGGGGGAACGGTTTCTTCCGGGGCATAGTTGCAGCTTCGTGTTCCCCACCCCGGATTGAAGCCAGCCTTCTTTTTCATCTGGAGTGAAAGCCGGCGCATTTCAGATAGGATATCCTTGCGCAGCGTCACCAGCTTTCTTCCCAGATTGGCCAGAGCATCAGGTGGTGTATCAGAAGCAAATGAAAGGTTGTGCAATTCTTCAAGTGTGGTGCTCAGCTGCGCGTAGAGGACGGATAGTCGTGGCTCAGCTTCCTGCATGAGTTCAAGGGCTATCTGGCGTTGTGATGGGGTAAGATCCTGAGGAAGAGGCATGGCAAAAAGCTTGTTGCCAAAGTGCACGGGAGCATTGCCTTTTGTTTCTTCGGATAGGGGGGATGCCTCTTCAGAAGGCACAACGGGTGAAGGGGGTGTTGCCCTTTCAGTTGGCTGTTCCGACAGTATGGCTGAAGCTGGCTGCGATTTCTGGTCGTTCAACAGCTCGGACGCTTTTCCCGATACGGAAGAAAACGCCAGCGTTGCACCAGTGGCACACAGCACGGGCAGAAAAAACTTGTTGATCAGGCTGCGAGGTGGGCGCATGAAAACTACCTGTGAATCCTGTAGGAATCTTTTATAGCCGTTGCGGACTGTCAGCAGTCATATTTTTTTGTAAATGACTTGCTGAAGTCTCGTCAATCACAAGAATGTTTTGCAAAATATATGCCTAAATTCTAAAAGAGATAGGTCCGTTTTTTGCTGGAAGGAGACAGACGCTGTTTCAAGATGAGTGTATTTCTCCGAAAGATATTGAAGTCGAGTAACGCCTGTGACGATTTGAAGGATATGCATGCAGACCAAAGGCCTTTTTTTCCCAGGAAAGAATCGCTCCAGTTCCTCGTTCGTGGGGACTCTTGGCGCGGCTCTGGTCCTTGTTTTCGGGGTGGTCCTTGTTTCCGGCCTGTCGCTTGACCGTACCCAGAATGCCATGGTGCGGTTTCTGGCAGAAAAGGGGGTGTCGCTTGTTTCCGCTCTGGAAAGTGGCATTCGGTCGGGAACACGTTCTCGTGGGGGGATCCGGCTGCAGTTCCTTGTAGAAGAACTGGCAGCCCGTCCAGATGTCCGTTTTATTGCCGTTACCATGCCCGATGGAACGATTCTCGCGCACAGCAATCCCTCCCGTGTGGGTGAAGTCCTGTCTTCTTCGGAAGGACACGAGCTTACAGCGGCCAGTCTTGCGGCAATGCAGCCCGCAGACAAGCCGGCCTGGACGATTATGGACATGGAAGGTTCCCGGTCTTTTGTGGTCTTCAAGACCTTCAGACCTCAGATACGGGGTGGGCATCATGGACAGAGAATGCATGCTGCGCGTTCTCCAGAAATCGTCCCGTACATTTTTCTCGGGCTTGATCTGACACCGCTGGAAATGGCGCAGGCACAGAATCAGGAACGGACTGTCATGCTTGGAGGCTGGGTATTGCTGGCGGGCATGCTGGCGCTGCTTGGTCTGCATGCCATGGAACGTATCCGATCTTCCCGACGCAGGCAGCGGGTCGCTGAGGCTCTGGCCGAGGAACTTGCGGTGACCTTGCCGGACGGTCTCGTTCTGCTGGATACACGGGGGCGGTTGACACGTCTGAACAATGCGGCTCTGCAGCTTTTGGGGGATCTTATTCCTCCCAATCTCGTTTCTGCCTATCAGGGGCGCAAGGTGGCTGATGTCTTGCCTGCTCCACTTGCTGAACTCGCAGGACGGCTGCTGCGCGAATCCATTCTGCCCGATACCGAGGTTACCCTGAAGGATGGTGAGGAAACGCGATATCTGAGCGTTCGCGGTGGGCATGTAAATGATGGAGACAGAGAACGTGTCGGTTCGCTCATGTTCTTGCGGGACCTTACGGATGTTCGTCGCCTTGAGGCCGAGGTCCGCCGTCGGGAAAAGCTGGCTGCTGTCGGCAATCTGGCTGCCGGTGTGGCCCATGAGCTGCGCAATCCCTTAAGTTCCATCAAGGGGTATGCCACCTATTTCGGTGGGCGTTTTCCTGAGGGGAGTGCGGACCGGGAAGCTGCTGAGGTCATGGTCAGAGAAGTTGAACGCCTGAATCGGGCCATCGGTGATCTGATAGGTCTGTCGCGTCCAACGGATGTTCGGCCGAGGCTTTCCGACATGCGGCGTCTGCTGGAGGATACCCTGCGTCTTATTGGACAGGATGCCGCCAGCCATGCTGTATCCGTGCATCTGGATGCAGCGGAAGGATTGCCGCTTGTTCCTGTTGATCCGGACAGAATGCGGCAGGTCATTCTTAATCTGTGCCTGAATGGACTGGAAGCCATGCCCAATGGTGGGGAACTGACGCTTTTCCTTCATCCCGAATCTGTATCCGACATGTTGCGGCTTGAGGTGAGAGATACCGGAACAGGTATAGATCCCGTAGCATTGCCGCATATTTTTGATCCCTATTTTACGACCAAGGGACAGGGGACTGGCCTGGGTCTTGCGACCGTACACAAGATCGTGGAAGCGCATGGTGGCAGCATTTCCGTGACA
>CAMLXE010000255.1 GCA_946490455.1 uncultured Desulfovibrio sp.
GGCTTCCGCATCCCATCCCGATATTCTTGATTGCGCCGCCAAAACCGGTGAGTTCGTGCCCTTTGAAATGGGTCAGCGAAATGAAGATGTCCGCATCCATGATGGCTCGTCCAATGAATGCGCTGGTCAGGATTTTCCCGCCACGTACGGGTACTTCCACATCATCTGTTCCCTTCAGACCGTCTCCGATGATGATCTGGCAGCCCGTGCTCAGGGGGGAGAATCCGTTTTCATTGGCAGCCGTCAGATGTTCAAGAGCATCCTTACGGCAGCCTACATACAGCGTGTTGCAGTCCGTAAGGAAAGGTTTGCCACCCAGGGCCTTGACCCGGTCAGCCACGACCTTGGCAAAATTGGGCCGCAAAAAGGAAAGATTGCCCGGTTCACCGAAATGCATCTTGATGGCTGTGAACTTGTTTTCAAAATCAATGGACTCAATGCCGGCTGCCAGCATCAGCTTGTCCAGCTTGCTCAGCAGACTGGTGCCCACCTTACAGCGCATATCGGTGAAATACACTTTTGAGGTACCCATTCTTCCTCCTTATTTTTGGATCAGGGTAGAAGCTACTTCCCAAATGGTTCAGGACAGAATGCCTGATTTTGCTTTGCTGATTGTGCCGTCTTCATATCCTATATAACAAGTTCTTCGTTTTTGCCATGCCTCGATCTAGTGTTCCTTCAGATGAGTGCTGAAGAAGCGGGCAAGTTCCAGAAAGTGAAATCGGGTTTCCGGAATATCGGGATTCATATGGTACTGGGCGTGGGAAAGGCCTTCAAAGACGATCAGGTCAGCGTCAACACCGGCTTCTCTCAGCTTCAGATGCATCCGTACCGTATTGCTGAGAAAAAGGTCTCGTGTGCCCGAAGTCAGGAGTGTGGGAGGGAAGCCTCTCACATCTCCATATATTGGCGAGAGCATGGGATCTTTCAGATCATGGCCGTCAGCATACACTCTGGCTGCTTCTCCAAGCCATCCGTCATAGCTCACCAGCATGCTGTCAACACCTTCGTTGGTGAAATAGCTGTCTCCTGTTTTGCTCAGATCTGTCCAGGGCGTCCCTGCGGCAAGGGCTGCCGGAAGAGGCAGGCCTTCTTCTCTGGCTCTGAGCGGAAGAATCAGGGTCATGCCTCCACCTGTAGATGTCCCAAAGACGCCTATCTGCTGTGGCGATGTCGTGCGAAGCAATTCCCGGTAGACAGCAATGGCATCATCAATGGCTGCCGGATAGGGAAAGTCAGGAGCCATTCTGTAGTCAACAGATATGATCCGGAATTTGCCTATCCCTGCCATGAGAATGGCTTCCTGCGTTCCGGAGAGTCCCTGCCCAAGCACATAGCCTCCGCCATGAAAGTGCAGTAGAATCCGGTCACGGTTGGATTCGGGAAGGTCTTTCGGCTGAATGATGAAGACAGGGACACCTCCCAGTCTTTCGGAAGAGATGCTGACATTCAGGCTGCTGCACAGATTCGGCAGTGTCTTTTCAAGCTGTTGTGCAAAATTGCCTGTCCATTCCTTCCATTCTTTTCTATCGCGCGGGTGAAAGTTCCAGTAGTCGGGGGCCGGAGACGCAATCAGAGTCTGAAGCTGCGGACTGACCGTGGCAGGAACCGGAAAGTGGCGTATGATTTCCTGCGCCTCGGCAGGAAGGGAAAGGAGACAGGCAAGCAGGGTGGCAAACAGCGTTCGTCTGAGAGTGTTCATGATGTCCCTTTTTCAGTATAGGATCAGCAGTCAAGATTTCCGAATCTGATAGTAGCCATATTCATTTCCGGCAGAAAGAGGCAAAACTCGCCATTTATTGCCTGATTCTGTCGTTTTTTGTGATACTCTGAGGAATCAGCGGCCGTAGTATGGGGCGAGCACCTTTGCCTGTCCGGTTTTCATACCGGGCAGCCTTAAAACATGTGAGCACAGCCATGCACCTGACAGAATCAGCGATCGTACACGAGGAACATATGCAGGCCAAAAATGAACGGATCAAGTCTGTTCTGAAACGTCTTGCTGTCAATTCTGGCCGTGCTGCAACCATTATTGACGGACTGACTCTGACACGCTGGAATATTCCGGATATGGTTGATACCTGTTTTTATGCTCCGTCCATTGGACTCATCGTTCAGGGAAGAAAGGAATCCATCATAGGGCGGGAAAGATTTGTTTACGGCGAGCTGGATTGTCTGGTGAACGGGGTGGATATGCCGAGCAAGAGCCGTGTACTCGGTGCCTCTCCGGACCAGCCATTGCTGGCTGTTTCGTTAGCCATTGATACCGGACTTGCGCATGAGATAGCACTTGAGACATCGTCAGTTCCCTCTGTTTCTGCGGAAAGGCGCGCTGCACACCCTTTTGGAGTATCTGTCGCCAGAGTCATGCCGGATGTCCTTGATGCCTTTACACGACTGGTCGAGCTGCTGGAAAAGCCCGATGCCGCAGCATTGCTGGGACCTCTGATTGTATGGGAGATCATATTCCGTGTCTTCATGGGACCCCAGGGAGGCACGCTCAGAATGATTCATGCAGCGGATTCTCCCGACAGCAAAATTGCAAGAGCCATAACCTGGTTACGCGAACATTACAGACAGCCTCTGCATGTGGATGCACTGGCTGCAAGTGTGCAGATGGCGACTTCCACATTTCATCATCAGTTTAAAAGAATCACCTCTCTCAGTCCGTTGCAGTTCCAGAAGCAGCTGCGGCTTCATGAGGCACAGCGTCTCATGCTTGTGGAGCATATGGATGCCGGTATGGCAGGACGTACTGTTGGATATGAGAGTGCCTCTCAATTCAGCCGTGAATACAAGAGGATATTTGGTGAGCCTCCTTACAGGAGCCTTTCCAGACTGCGGAACGGGGAATGAGGTTTCAGACCAGCCTTTTTTCCCTGCGGGATGCGATTGGCTGATTCGGCTGCCGGATGTTTTCGTCTCCCGACACAGACCCGGAAAGAGCAGATTATTATGCCTGTGGTCCTGTCTTTTTTGAATGCAGAGAAAGACTTGATCCTGCCAGAAGTGCCGCCAGAGAGAGAAAGCCCATCGCAGCCAGAAAAATGCCGTCCATACCAAGGGTATCAAAAGTCAGTCCGCCTGCTGCAGCGGCCAGCCCAATGGAAAACTGAATGGCTGCTACGGATATGCCACCGGCCAGTTCTGCTCTGTCAGCCAGCGTTCTGGTAATCCATGTGGACCAGCTGACAGGAATGAAGCCAAAGATAAAACCCCAGACCAGAACAAGAACCATGCTCCCCGGTATCTGTCCCAGCTACAGGAACAGAAACCCAGCTGTAGCTGCCAGAGCA
>CAMLXE010000256.1 GCA_946490455.1 uncultured Desulfovibrio sp.
CCTATATGCAGACAGCTTTCAGGCCCTTTCCGAAATCTGGCCGCAAGATTCCGTGTTTCTCTGGAAGATGCATGGCTGATCCCATAAATCATGGCCAGTGGAGTTCCATCCTTTCCTGTTGCAGCTACGGCTGAGACTTCTTCGCCAAAAATGGTGACATTGGAAGGCCAGTGCAGAGTCTGAACTCGGGATGTGCAGGGATCATGATTTCCATGAACCATAAATACGGGAATCCCCATCTGCTTCAGTCGGACACAGGCATCCCGTACGGCAAGCTGCGCCCGAAGACTTTGGTCTTCTTCGTTATAGATATCTCCTGCCAGGAGCAAAAAATCTGGCCGTTCCCGCTCGCAGAGTTCCACAAGCCGTGTCAGCGCCACGAATGTGGACCGCTGAAGACGCAGGGCAAGCTCAGAGGGAGCCTCGCGGGATATGCCGGAAAAGGCCGCGTCCAGATGAAGATCGGCGGCATGGATAAAACGGACCTGTTGCATCTGAATTTCCTGTACCGGGTTGAAGGTGAGGAAAAGTATCGCCATATTCCTGTCGGAAGGCAAGAAGCAGGCAGAACGCTCTCCTTTCCGGGGTGGACGGATGCGGGGATAATGGATAAACTTCCTCCCCCTTCAACCTCTTACTGTGCGCATGACGACCATGTCTGATTCCTCTTCTTCTCCAGAAAAAGCAGCCTCGGACAATCCGGCACCAATCATGACCGGCATTCGACGCGGTCTGCCCATCTTTCTTGGTTATGTTCCTCTGGGATTTGCCTATGGTGTGCTTGCCGTCCAGAACGGCATACCCCCCATTCCTGCCGTACTTATGTCCCTGTTCGTCTATGCAGGGGCGGGACAGTTCATTGCCGTAGGACTCTGTGGTGCCGGGGCTCCTGTACTGACCATTGTTTTCACCACATTGATTGTCAATCTGCGACATCTGCTCATGTCTGCGGCTCTGGCTCCCTGGCTTGCTCCCTTTGCCCGTATTCACCAGTGGTTCATAGGATGGGGACTTACGGATGAAGTCTTTGCCACGCACAGTTCTGCCATGAACGCAGGCGAACGGGCCAGACTTCCTCTTGTCTATGCGGTCAACTTCACAGCCCACTCGGGCTGGATTCTGGGGTCCCTGCTGGGTGCGGTCGCCCGGGATTTTCTGCCTGATCCCAAATTCCTCGGCCTCGACTTTGCCCTGCCGGCCATGTTCATGGCACTGCTGGCTCCCCTATGTCGGGATCGTCTGCGAATTCTCATTGCTGCGCTTGCCGCAGTGCTTTCCGTCATGCTTGTGCTTGCCGGTGCCGGCCGCTGGAACGTCATCCTGGCCACGCTCATTTCCGCAACAGTCGGGACGCTTCTTGTTCAAAGGAGAGACAGCCAGTCCACAAAGAGGAAAAACGCATGAGTACCTTTGACATCATCTTATGCATTGTTGGAATGACGGCAGTAACGCTGCTTCCTCGGGTTCTCCCCATTACGCTGCTTGCCGGACGCAAGCTGCCACCCGTTGTCACCACATGGCTTTCCTTTGTGCCTGTCACCGTACTCTCCGCTCTGCTGGTTCCCGATCTGCTTCTGACGAATGGGAACCTGAACATCAGTTTTGACAACAAGTTCCTTGTTGCCACCCTGCCCACCCTCATTGTCTGCTGGTGGACCAGGAGTCTCTTTGGCGCACTGGCCGTAGGTATGACAACAGTGGCCCTTCTGCGTCACTTCTGGGGATAACCGTCTAAAAACAGCCTGCTTTGTCCAGCAGAGAGGCAAAGCTACCGTTTGCACATCCTCAAAAGATTGGCTATGTTCAGATTTCCCGGATTCTTTCCGAGAAAAAACGACTCCAAGGAGTTCTCCATGCGTGCCATAACCTGCCTTTTGCTCCTCTGCGCTCTGATGTTGCCCGGTTGTGCCGAACTGAACATCGCCAATCCATTTGAACAGAGTACAACCAGCGGGAATGAAGTCTATTTTGATCAGTTCGCGGATGTTCCGATCCCTCGCGACATGTCTGTGGACAGCAAACGCAGCCTGATCTCCGTGGCCCAGGATGGCACCAAGACAGGCCTGCTCACCGTTGAAGGACGTGTGGACAAGCCTTCTCTTGCCAACGCGATGCTCCTTAACATGAACAGACAGGGCTGGAGTCTGCGTGGTGCAACCATTGGTGACAAGACCATGCACCTCTACGAAAAGGATAACCGCTATGCGGTACTCTACTTCTACGATCAGACGACCACGGCAGCCATGGAAATATGGGTTCTTACCCGCCTTGCTGAAGGGGTCCTTCCCACCATGGGAGCCGGCAGCGGCGCAGCCACGGACAACGGTCCATCCAGCACGCCTTCCTTCTATCTCACACCGACAACCGGTACCTCTTCTTCCTCCCATGGTGTGACCGAACAGGGACTGAGTCAGTAATATGGACGCCTATCTTTCCTTTCGTATCGGGCAGCGCTCCTGCTCCGGAGCTTCCTGCAGGGCCAGCGATGGCAGTGCGGGGCAATCCGGATGGAGCTGCGGCAATGCAGCCCCGCGTCTTCATCTTGGTGTCACGGGTTCCATTGCGGCCTATCGGGCTCCCGATCTGGTACGGCAATGGCAGGACGCAGGTCTCTCAGTCAGTGTAACCCTGACCGATGCAGCCCAGAAATTCATCACGCCTCTGACCTTTACGGCTCTGGGGGCAGCCCCTGTCTATACTGCCCTGTTCAACGATCCTCAGGCTCCATCGCCATTTGCCCACCTTGAACCGGGACAGGTGGCCCAGGCCATGGTCATTGCACCGGCCTCGGCTTCCACGCTGTCCAGGCTGGCACAGGGACAGGCTGATGAAATTCTTGCCTGTCAGGCTCTGGCCTTCCGCGGCCGACCTGTAGTTGCCCCGGCAATGAACCCGGCGATGTGGTCCAATCCCGCTACACAGGCCAACATAAGAACGCTGCGCTCCCGTGGCTATACCGTTGTGGAACCAGGATGGGGACGTACGGCCTGCGGAGAAGAAGGTCAGGGACGCCTTGCCGATCTGCGTGAAGTCTATCTTGCCGGTCTGAAAGCGCTTGCCCCTCAGGATATGGACGGAATTCATGTTCTCGTCACTCTTGGTCCTACACGAGAACACTGGGATGGACTTCGCTACTGGACCAATCCCTCCACAGGATTCATGGGTGCTGCCATTGCTGTAGCGGCATGGATGCGGGGAGCCAGAGTGGAAGCCATTTGCGGACCGGGAACACCATGGCTGCCTGCCGGTATC
>CAMLXE010000257.1 GCA_946490455.1 uncultured Desulfovibrio sp.
TGTTCCTTTTTACGATAACGAGAAGATATAATTCGTTATATAATGTACAGTTCGGGTTACGTTCTGGGAACTGTGTGCACTGTCTTTCTTTGAATGTCTTTAATCATGCCTTTCGCGGCAAACTTTTGTCAGTTCTGTCACCATGGTGTGCATAATTCTGTCATTCTCTTGTAATGATTTTATTTTTTTGACACTGTGCATGACTGTACTGTGATCCTTGCCTCCAAACATGCGACCAATGACAGGATATGAGTGCCCCAGCAGTTCCCGACAGAGATACATGGCCAGCTGACGAGCCTGTACCAGAGCGGGATGCCGTTTTTCTCCAAGAATGTCCCTTGGGGAAATTTCGCAGTACTCGCCAACAATGCTCACGATCTGTTGAGCCGTTAATGGAGATCTGTCTCCACTTTGCCTTACAATATCAAGGAGATCCTGTTCGGTCAGATCATGTCCTACAAGGGAGCGGTGAGAAATGACCTGCCGAATGACTCCAGACAGTTTGCGAATGTCCAGACAGTGCTGTGCCAGAAGCATCATCTGTTCACGGAGCAGCGGAATACGCTTCTGGCGCACCTGCTGCTGTACATAACGCAGGCGTATGTCCAGATCCGGTTCTGGCAATTCTGCCCAGAGACCCGTTTCAAGTCTGGACAGAAGAGCACGATGCAGATTCCAGTCTCGTGGATGCCCTACTCCGGCAACAACAAGAAGTTTTCCCTGATCCATAAATCGATCAATGAGCAGACAGAGTTCTTCCTGAAAGCATACGCCATTTTCTTCTGCAGACAGCTTGCTTCCTATCAGTTCCGGTATTCTTGAGAGGTACTGAAAATCGTCAATCAGAATGGCTTGTCTGTCTGCCAGTTCCTGCCTGACGGCCAACGGGGAAGCAGATGTGAAAAGTACTTCAAGCTCGCTTAAGGAGATGTAGAGAAGTTTGGTGGAAAAAGTCCTAAAGAGTTCGTTCCCCATTGCCCGCAGAATGTGTGTCTTGCCTGTTCCATGCTGTCCGCACAGGACAAGTATCCCCGGCTGTTCTTCCTTTCGGGAAAAAGGCGAGGTTGCCTGAAGGACTGCTCTGCGCATTGCTTCTCTTATCAGACTTAATGCCCATTTGTGCTTCCCATTGGTAATAAGGGTATCAAAAGTCCATTCTTCTCCGTATGGAAGCGCGTTGCTGGATGAGGAAAAGAGTGGAAAGTCAATGTGCGACGGTCTGGTGGCATGCAGACAGCTTTCCCCAGACAGCGTTTCTGAACAATGCCTCATCCCCGTTTTGGAAGAGAGATTTTCGATAGTTGTGTACTCTTTCTGTGCGTTTGTGGAACTGTCTGATGCAGTATGAAAAGAACATACGGAATTGGTACCGGAAACGGGAGCATAGAAAATACGGAGATCTGGTCCCCATATCTGATAGGCTGCTCGTTCAAAGAGAGGGCGAAAGAGCTTTGCAAACCGTTGTCCAAAAAAAACATGAGGAAAATGTACAGACAAAACAGTATGATCTGAATCGAAATCCATATCCAGAGGATCAAACCAGCTTTGAAGTGATGACTCTGCGTATGGGGAAAGAGAATCGGTACCAGCATTCCGTGTCTTCTGTACTTCATGTAAAGGAGACACAGATTTTTTTTCAGGATGGCTTTCGGCTGCACAGGCCAGCAGATGACGGCGTAAGATAGCTTTGGTCACGGTGTGGTTCCGACGTTCCCGAAGGGAAAAAATGCTGAAAAAAGAGAAAAATATCAGTATGTTTTTTTCATGTTTTTAATGCGTAAGAATAGCATGAAAAACTTGTTTTTACAAGGTGTAAAAACTGTGGAAAAACAGAAGGAAAGAATACGAGTTAGGTAATAAATTGGCCATGTTGACTCTATGCCTGTCCGACTGCAAACTGGCTGGTGAATATTGTGGGTTCCTGCTCTGCCACCTGGTGGATAAATCGAATCGGATTATGAGACTCAAGGGGCTGTGCCGCAGCAGAAAGAAGGCTTTTCATGGCCTATAGTTGACAGACTGTACAAACAGGCCAGTTATCCGTATCAGAAGACGTTTTCATGCTGTAACATCATTTGAGGATTGCCATGTTTTCCGTTCCACGCACAGAGGCTGACCACCTCCTTTCTTCATATCATTATGAACTTCCCCCTGAACAGATTGCACAACACCCCGGAGAACGCGGTCATTCAAGACTGCTTGTGCTTGACCGGGAGTCTGACCGGGTTGAACATACTGTCTTTTCTGCCTTACCAGACCTGTTGCCTGAGGGAGCCTTGCTGGTTGCCAATAATTCCCGCGTCATTCCCGCCAGACTTCTGGGAAAGAAAGCTTCTGGAGGCAAACTTGAATTTTTGCTTCTTACTCCGTTGCCTCTTGTTGAAAATTCAGGAGAAGAAAAGGAAAATGGCTGGATTCTGGCTGAAGCTGAAGGGCTGATACGTCCTTCAAAGAGCGTGAAGCCAGGAGACTGTTTTGAATTTGGAACAGGCCTGATTGTAGAAGTTCTGAAGAAAGGAGAATTTGGCAAGCATAAGGTACGCCTGCATTGGCAGAAATCTTTACGGACCATTTTTGAAACGTGTGGGCATTTGCCTCTTCCTCCCTACATCCGGCGAGAAGATTCGGCAGAAGACAGAAATTCCTATCAGACCGTTTATGCACGAGATGATAAGGCTGGTTCCGTAGCTGCGCCGACAGCAGGTTTACATTTTACGCCCGATATGCGGCAACGGCTTTCCGAAAGGGGGTTTGAATGGACTGAAGTGACGCTGCACGTCGGTTATGGGACCTTCAGCCCCGTTCGGTGCTCGGACATTCGTGAGCATGTCATGCATCCGGAATTTGTTGAGGTCTCTCCTGAAACGGAAGCTGCTGTGACACATGCCAAAACAGAAGGGCGTCCTGTTATTGCAGTAGGAACAACTTCTGCCCGGACTCTCGAAGGCGTCGCAGGCCTATATGAAGGAACATTGAAGGCCCATACGGGATGGATCAACTGTTTTATCTGGCCTGGATATACTTTTCAGGTGCTAGATGGCCTTATCACCAATTTTCATCTTCCTGAATCAACCTTGCTGATGCTGGTTTCAGCTCTTGCCGGTCGTGAAAGAATGCTGTCCATCTATAGGGAAGCTGTGACTCGTCAGTATCGTTTCTTTTCGTATGGAGATGCCATGCTCATCCGTTAGATTTCCGGTTGTCACTGTCTGGAGGCGGTCATGAATATGACCGTTTTTT
>CAMLXE010000258.1 GCA_946490455.1 uncultured Desulfovibrio sp.
CCAGTCGCCCCCCTTCTCCCCCCGGACCTCCTCAAAAACGGCATAGCGAGCCTGCCGGGCGGCCTCCCCCAGTCCCATGCCGCTCTGCGCTGCTGAAGCCGCCACATCGGCCTTCCGCAGACAGAACGGCACACCCAGAGCTTCGGCAAAACGAAAAGCATCGGCAGCTTCCGCGCCGCTCTCCGGCCGCAAGCCATGATCCAGATGAGCCAGTGTCAGCGGAAGACCAAGGCAGTGCAGCACAAGGGCAAGCGTCGTGGAATCCGCCCCTCCGGAGAAGGCCACAACAAAGGACACCTTCTGCAGATCGGGCAGCAGCGACTGGAGAAAACGGCGTACATGAAGACAGAACTGCGCTTCGCGTGAAGGCAGTTCGGACAGGGAGTGCGGAAGGGAAGGAAGGGAGGGCATGGATGCTCTCATGGCAGCGAGGGCGCCCAGTCCGGTACGCCCTCACCCGATCATTTGCCGCGTACGGCCTCAATCCACAACTGACGCAGACCTTCTATCACAAGGTCCGGACGGACCAGATCAAAACAGTTCACGACTCTGGCAACATCTGCAGCAAAACCGCCTGTAGCCACAAAGGCCACCGGCCCCTCAAGAGTGCTGGTCAGCCGGGCATACAGTCCTTCTGTCATGGCGGCAAACCCGAAAAGGAAGCCATGATTCAGACTGGTCACGGTGCTTCTTCCCATGATGGGCGCATCAGAATGCGTGCAGAGCGCGATCTTGGGCAGCTGAGCCGTCCGCGTGGCAAGGGCCCCCAGCGAGGACATGACTCCGGGACAGATCAGCCCGCCGAGATAGGCGTTTCCGGTTACGCAATCGAAATTGGTTGCCGTGCCGTAATCCACCGACACCACCGAACGGGCATTCGGAAACAGGCGTCTGGCCCCGAAGGCGCCCACAAGACGGTCGGCACCGACTTCATTGGGGCGTTCGTAATGATTTTCCAGAGGAATGGGCAGATCATGATGCGCAAAAAGCGGCGTGAGGTGCAGATACCGCTCGCAGGCATGCCTGACCAGAGGAATCATGCCGGGCACAACCGAGCTGACCACACAGGCTGTGGGGCGCATGCTGCCTTCGTCACCCGTAAAGGAAACACCGGCGTGATTGAGCAGATAGGCTATCTGAAGGCCGAGGCTGTCCCCGCTCTGGGAGGTATCCGTAGGCAGCGTATAGGAAGTGATCAGCCTTTCGGGACTGGCAAGCCCGATCTTCAGCGAGGTGTTGCCGATATCAATGAGCAGCGCGTACATGCCTATTTCTCCCATGAATGCGGACCGGCTTCACGCTTCCATTCGGAAACGATCCGTTCCACCTGTCCGCGCATGTCTTCGTCCACATCCTTGAAGTGTTCTGCAAACACATGCAGATAGGTGGCTCCACGCGGTGAAAAGAGCCCCTTTACCCGGCACCACAAAGGATCAAGAGCCTCGACCATGTCTTCCAGCACCGTATTGGTAATGGTCTCCATAAAGGACTGATGGTTCCGGTAGGCAAACATGTAGAGCTTGAAACTCTTGGATTCCACACACTTTTCATGGGGGATGTATTCCACCACAATCGTACCGAAATCAGGCTGTCCGGTTACCGGGCACAATGAGGTGTATTCGGGAAAAGCCATGCTGATGATATAGGGGCGATGCGGGAAACGGTTGGGAAACGTCTCCAGCAGCCCGGCATGAGGCCCATTCTCAGGCTGGGGAATACGTCCTGTTCCCAGTGTTTTCAGATGAGCGGTCTGATCACCGCCAGAAGTCAGAATCGCCATATGATCTCCTTATGCAAGGACAGGGTTGTCACTCAAAGAGTTGCAGGATACAACAGGGTTTCTCCGGACACAAGTCCGGCAGCATGAACCGGCTGTCCACGAGACATTTCGGCCGCATTCTGCGCTCGGAACTGGGTGCAGACCCCAACGATACGGGATGAACCCCGGAGTTCCTCATGAGTCCATTTTCAATCCATCTCCAGTCATGCGCGAGGGGAAGGGTTCTGCCTCTTGCCGAAGCGGGCATGCTTTCCGGCGGTCCTGCACACAGGCTGGGGTCCCGTTCCACGGACGGAAATAACTGGCGCGTGGGAACACTGCTCACCGCCACGGAAGGCCATATCCGGCTGAAGGTTGTCGGACGGGCATGGCTTGCTGTCCCGGGGAGACTGCACATGGCAAACTGCCCTCTGCTTGAGGCTCTGGACGACCTTCCGGCCGGAAGCCACCTCTTTCAGCCGGAACGCCGCGGCTGGGCACTCGGCTGGATCACCCTTTCCGACAGGGGCGCAAGCGGAGAACGGCAGGACGAAAGCGGTCCTCTTCTGGCCGCCGCACTGGAAAAGGCCTTGCCCCTCATTCACAGCAGAGGCTTTCTGCTCTCGGATGAGCCACGGGCCCTGCGCAGTCTGGTGACAGATCTGGCGCTGACGCAGGGCTATGATCTCATCGTGACCAGTGGCGGAACAGGACTTTCCCCGCGTGATACCACCCCAGAGGCTCTGGCCCCCCTTCTGGAAAGACGTCTGCCGGGATTTGAACAGCTCATGCTGCAAAAGGGGCTTACGCACACGCCGCTGGCCGCCCTTTCCCGGGCCATTGCCGGAACGCTGGGCCAGAGTCTGGTCATCAGCCTGCCGGGAAGCAGGAAGGCCGTTGCCGAAAATATCGAGGCCATCCTCCCCATCCTCGGACATGCACTCGACAAGCTGCGGGGAGACCCATCCGACTGTGGCCGATAACCTGTCCTTTCCAAAGGACATTCCATTATCAAGGGAGAGCTTTCTTCAATGCTGACTCTGGATGAACTTGCACGTCACTTTCAGAACCACGATCCGTTTTCCCGCCAGCTTGGCCTTCGCCTTCTTTTTATTGAGGAAGGACACAGCATCGCGGAAATGCCGCTGGATCAGCGGCATAACAACGGAATGGGCAATGCCCACGGCGCGGCCATCTTCACCCTGATCGACTTTGCCTTTGCCGCGGCATCCAATGCGGACGGCACCTACCGGGTCACGGCCCAGTCATCCGTATCCTTTCTGCGTCCCGGACGAAAGGGACCTCTGCGCGGCGAAGCCCGCTGCATCCGTGCCGGTCATCATCTCGGCACCTATGAAGTCCGGGTCACCGACGCTGAAGGAACCCTGATTGCCATTGCAACGCTCACCAGCAACGATACCGGCAAAAAGATTCCGTTCTGATTCCGGAAAGACAGCGCTCTCTCCTAACGGGTT
>CAMLXE010000259.1 GCA_946490455.1 uncultured Desulfovibrio sp.
CGACCTTGCTCTGTCCACAGGGGAAGAGGCGCCTCCGGCAAGAATCCAGCTGACGGCCGCCTCAAAGTCGGCAGCAATGATCCTGCGTGTGGGGGTATGAGGCTCCTGGGGCGGCAGCATGACGCAGCCCGCTTCCGGTGCGGAGACTCCAAGCCCCCTGGCATGAGCCGTCCCCTTGCCGGTGCAGACCAGAATGCCCGCGGAAAGCATGGCGCTGGTGGCAAAGCGCAGATCATCTTCCTTGTCGCCAATCATGAGACAGCGCCGGGGATCGAGTCCGTGGCGTTCGCGCAACTGTTCCCAGAGTCCGGGAAGGGGCTTGCGACAGCGGCAGTGGGCCTCAGGTGCATGGGGGCACCATACGGCGTCCTCAAGCCGGACTCCCGTTTCCAGCAGAAGCTCGTCAAGGCGTTTCTGGCATGCCCGAACCGATTCTTCCGTAAAGTAGCCGCGGCCGATTCCAGACTGGTTGGAAACGAGAAAAAGTCTGCATCCGGCAGCGGAGAGGCGGGCAAGGCCTTTCCCCACTCCCGGAAGGAGGACAACGCCTGCCGGATCGGAAAGATAGTGCCGGTCTTCAATGAGGGTTCCATCTCGGTCAAGAAGGATGGCCTGAGGCAGAGTCATTGGATGCTCCCTGTCGGTTCGGTTGTTCCCAAAAGCACATCATAATGGAAAAAATGAGCTTTCCTTGCAAGATAAAGACATTTTCTTGACAGCTGCCAAGGCATCCTGCAAAAGAAAGTGAGGCGAAGTAGCTCGTTTTGTGGGGTACTTCGTGTTTCTGTCATATCCTGGAAGGATGCCTGTTCAAGTTTCTTCCAGAGGAGTCTGTGTGTCCAGATAACACATTTTGGCTCCAAGAGCGTTTGGAGGACGTATGTTTCGTTTCTTGGGTACTGTGATCCTGGGGCTTTTTTTGTGCACCGCTCAGGCAATGGCGGCTGAAGAAACCCTTATTGTGGCTTCGGATGCAACCTGGCCACCCATTGAGATGCTGGATGAGAACAAGGAAGTTGTCGGGTATTCCATCGACTATCTGAATGCGGTTGCAAAGGAAGCCGGACTTCGCGTGAAGTTCGTCAATACGGCCTGGGACGGCATCTTTGCCGCACTGGGCTCGCGTCAGGCCGACATCATTGCTTCATCCGTGACCATTACGGACAAGCGCAAGAAGGTCATGGGCTTTACCGAACCCTACTATGAGCTGCGGCAGGCTGTCGTTGTTCCCGCAGGCGTGAAGATCAGCGGACTCCGGGATCTGGACGGCAAGAAGGTCGGAGGACAGATCGGGACAACCGGTCTGGTGGAAACGCTGCCCAAGGCAAAGTCCAAGGCTGTCGTCAAGACCTATGACGAAGTCGGGCTTGCGCTTGAAGATCTTGCCAAGGGCAACATCGACGCCGTCATCTGCGACGACCCTGTAGCCAAGTTTTATGCCAACAAGAAGGAAGAATATAAGGGAAAGCTCCACGTTGCCTATATCACGGATGATGTCGAATACTACGGTTTCGCGGTTCGCAAGGACGACAGGGACCTTCTTGAAAGCCTGAACAGGGGCATCAGGGCGGTCAAGGAAAAGGGTCTGGACAGGCAGATCGTGGCAAAGTGGATTGGCGAGTAGCAGAACGCCGGTTGAAAAAAATTGGACAGAGGGGTATATACCCCCTTCTGTCCTGCTTCTTGCCAGAACAGACGCAGAATTTGGGCTATTTTTTCTTCTTTCGGCAGAACTTTTTGCTATGGTCATCGGCGGATCTCCATAATCCTCCTTTCAGGAACAGGCATGAAAAATAATCCTCCCAATATTCGAATTGAGGTTACAGAAGGCGCATCAATTCCCGATCCGGGAGATCATCGGCTGCTCAACGCCTGGACTCTGGCCTTTTGCGTCGCTCTGGGGGCGCTGATCTTTTTGTGCACCACCTCTCCAGAGCCCTATCTGGAAATTTTGACCTTCCTGCCGGATGGACTGGCCGTAACCTTCGAGGTTACCCTGCTGTCCCTTCTGTGTACGCTGCCCATCGGGCTGCTGACAGGGCTTGGACGACTGTCCGGCAACCGGGTGATCAACCTGATCGCTTCCACCTATGTGGAAGTCATTCGAGGCATCCCCCTTCTCGTTCAGCTTTTCTACATCTATTACGCTCTTGGCCGGATCATTCAGGTTCCGCCCATGGTTTCCGCAGTGATTGCCATCAGTTTCTGCTATGGAGCCTACATGGGAGAAGTCTTCAGAGCCGGTATCCTTTCCGTCCCCAAGGGGCAGACGGAAGCTGCACGTTCTCTTGGCTTCAACAAGACGCAGACCATGGTCATGGTCGTCCTGCCGCAGGCCATGCGCACCATTTTGCCTCCCATCGGCAACGAATGCATCGCCATGCTGAAGGATACGTCTCTTGTGTCCATCATTGCCGTGGCTGACCTGCTGCGCCGGGGACGCGAGTTTGCCTCGCAGACCTTTGATTACTTCGAGACCTATACCGTCATTGCTCTTGTCTATCTCATCATTACCCTCCTGCTCTCCAAGGGCGTGAGCATCATGGAAGGAAGGCTCAATTATTATGACCGCGACAGAAAGTAATGTCTCCGCTTCCGAAAGCATCATCAGCATACGGAATGTCTGGAAATTCTATGGCCAGCTTACGGCATTGCATGATGTAAGTCTGGATGTGAATTCTGGAGAGCGGGTGGTGATCATTGGACCGTCCGGCTCCGGAAAATCCACGCTCCTGCGCTCCATAAACAGGCTGGAAGTCATCGACAAGGGGCAGATCATCGTTGAAGGCAATGACATCAACGCTCCGGAAAATGACATCAACAGGATTCGGCAGGATCTGGGAATGGTGTTCCAGAGCTTCAACCTGTTTCCGCACAAGACCGTGCTTCAGAATCTGACCATGGCGCCCATGAAGCTGCGCAAGGTCTCTCGGCATGAGGCTGAGGAGCGCGCCCTGCAGCTTCTGAAAAAGGTTGGCCTTTCCGAAAAGGTCAATGTGTATCCCAGCATGCTTTCCGGCGGACAGCAGCAGCGTGTGGCCATTGCCCGCGCCCTTGCCATGGAGCCGAAGATCATGCTGTTTGACGAACCTACCTCGGCTCTGGACCCGGAAATGATCGGGGAAGTGCTGGATGTTATGGTGACGCTCGCCAAGGAAGGCATGACCATGGTCTGCGTGACGCACGAAATGGGATTTGCGCGAGAAGTGGCGGACCGTATCGTGTTCATG
>CAMLXE010000260.1 GCA_946490455.1 uncultured Desulfovibrio sp.
GTCCCTTTTACCGCGTACCCCGGGATTGTCCGCCGGAGAACATCGAAATCGACTGAATTTTGCTCAGCGCGACCAGCTGGAGCATCAGCCTCGACTTGATGAGAACGGTCGTCTTGTCATGCCTCCCAAACGGCCAAAACCTACCGAACCTCCAGCCATTCAGGCCGGTTTGACCGTGAAGGCCGTTCGATATCGCATCTGGCATACCAAGGAGGCAGAAGCTGCCTATATCAGTCAGCTGGAATTGCAGACTCTTCTTGAGCGGGCCATGCGTCGGGCAGGATTGCCCATGACCTTCTCTCAGGGATTCCATCCTTTGCCGTTGATTTCCTTTGGCAGAGCATTGCCGGTAGGAGTTGAAAGTCAGGCAGAGTGGTTTTCTGTGACGTTGCGTGAAATGCTTTCGCCCAAAGAGGTTGAAGCCAGACTTGCATCTCACCTCGTGCAGGGAATGCGTTTGCAGCGTCTTGAAATCATACCTGTCAATGATCGTTCGCTGGGGGGAATTGAAGAAAGCTTCCTGTTGCGTTTTGCCGGTTCTGATGCTGATCGCCGTCTGTTCATGGAGGCATGGGACGATTTTACGGCAATGGATTCCCTGCTTTTTACCAGAGAGACAAAAAAAGGTCCTCGGACTACGGATATTCGGCCATTTTTCCAGCGTATAGAATGGGATGAACATGGCACCCTGTTCTTTGTGGCCGACTGGTCACAGGCTTACCTGTCACCGTTAACTCTTGCCAAGGCGGTAACTCCGTGGGCTGAAACACACCAGCTCAAGCTGATGAAGCTGTCTCAGACGCTATAGGGTCGTTGAATGAAAAGAAGCGGGTCATGTTTTCAGGCATGGCCCGCTTTTTTATTATGCAGAAGCATCAGGCTGTTGACGGCAGCTGGTACGACGTGCCGGATGGCAGCACATAAGCCGTGTGACTGTCTGTTCCTGTATGAAAAGGGCCATCCCGAAAACGGGATGGCCCTTTGGAAACTGCAGAGTAGCTATCGGTTATTTCCCGACGATTTCAAACGCATTGAAGAAATAGCCCATTTCGAAGGCTGCGGTTTCCGGAGCATCGGAACCATGGACAGAGTTGGCTTCGATGTTCACGGCATACTTTTTACGGATGGTGCCTTCGGCAGCCTGTTCGGGGTTGGTGGCGCCCATGAGGTCACGATAGCGGCGGATGGCATCTTCACCTTCCAGAATGGAGCATACGATGGGGCCGGAGCTCATGTAGGTGGTCAGACTGTCGAAGAAGGGGCGTTCCTTGTGAACAGCGTAGAAGCCCTCAGCCTGTTCCTTGGTGAGGTGAATCATCTTGAGGGCTACAACCTTGAGTCCTGCCCCCTGAATCATGGCGAGGATTTCACCGGTCAGGTTACGTGCTACCGCATCGGGCTTGATGATGGAGAAGGTCCGTTCCATGTTTTGACTCCTGAAAGATTGAAGTTGAACAGAAAGGGCAAAAGAGCCCATCGTTTTCGGCAGAATGACCGGCACTTCCCTGAGGAAGCAATTCATTTCCGGTCTCTGAGCAGCATGCAGCGCATACTTTAGCGTTTTTATTTCCAAATGTCTTGTGCTTTCCAAGGTGGAAGTCCGGACAGGAGAGAGAGTACGCCTTAAACATCCATATTTGCCTGAGGCTGGAAGGGATTTCCTCAGCTCTGGCCGTACGGCTGGCCTGCTGCCTGGATAAAATGACAGGAGAGCCGTTCTCTCTGAACAGATGTTGCTGCTGCATGTTCGGTCAAAAACGGGAAGTCTTTTCAGAAGATGGTTCAGAGAATTCAAGGAGATAATAAGAATAGACAAATAGTATTGGATGATTATATCACGGGTTGAATAATAACCTTGTACTTGCTGAAACAGCGGAACTGATCTGCCTGTCACATAAATGTCACGTTGATGTAACCTGTTTGGCATATAGTGAAAAATAACTTTCTACTATAAGAAAATTATCCATCCGTGTGCCCTGTATTTTCGAAACGAGTTCTCGTTGCACGGGATGGAGGTGAGGGGTGTGCGAAGAGAGCATAAAGTGCGAATGGCACTGATTCGTCTCTCCCAACGGCACACCAAAAATGTTATTGTTCTGAAATAATATTGTAGTATGGAGGGTTCCATGTCTCTTTTTGATATTCTGAAAAGTGGTTCTTTCAATTCTGCTCTGGGAACTCTGACTGGTCAGGCCAGATCGGCAGCCGCCGATCTGCAGCAGAAGACACCGGGAGGAATGGGGGGACTGGTCGGAGCAGGAGTTCTTGGGGCACTGCTTGGCAATGTGGTGTCCAGCGATATGGTGAAAAATGTTGCGCTGCTTGGTGCTGGAGCCGTAGCCTGGAACTTTTATCAGAAGTGGTCGGCCAGCCAGTCGGCTCAGAATGGCTCGGAGGCAGGGGAATGGAAAAACGTTACAACGTCACAGCCTGATCCCACAGCAGAACTTGTCATGCGGACCATGATCTTCGCAGCCCGTGCTGACGGCATGGTGGACTCCATTGAACAGAAGCGCATTGATACGGTATTGCAAAATATGCTCGGAGGACTGAACACGGGGCCACTTCTGAATCAGATACAGCAGGAGACTCTCGATCCGGGGAAAATTGCTGCGCAGGTACGCTCTGTGGAACAGGCAGAGGATCTGTATCGGCTTTCCTGTGCAGTCATAGATATCGATCATTTTATGGAGCGGGGCTATCTCGACGCTCTGGCAGGCGCACTGCACATTTCCCAGGAGCGCAAGGCCGCAATCGAGATGGAAGCTGGGCAGGCAAGACAGCAGCTCATGACTGCCATAGGGCAGTAACCTGTTCTGGAGGATCAGAATTTTTCAGATCCTCCATGAAGATCTCCCCACCCCCCACGGAGAGGTGGTCGAAAACAGAGACTGTGGTGTTTCTGTCCACAGCCGTTCCACCTCTCCGCAGATACCGTTCCGTTTTCACAGTTGTTTTCCGTTTGGGGGCGTTGGGCAGAGTGTTTTCCGTATGGCCTGCTCTCTCATGTAACAACGCTTTTTCTGTGTTGTCCGCCATGTCTGGCGAACCTGGCACAGCCCTTTGGTTTGAGCCTTTCTTTCTCTTTTTTCAGCCTGTTTCCCTGGTGAAATGATACATGCTCTGCCGTGTCACTGGCATGTTTCATTGTCCCTTCATGATAATATCAGATCAGAGTGACCTTTGTTTGGAAGACTGTTTTTAACGGATGATAGTT
>CAMLXE010000261.1 GCA_946490455.1 uncultured Desulfovibrio sp.
AAGCGATTCATAGGCGGAAAGATCGGCCATATGCGTCTCCAGAAGACGCTGCAAGGCCGTATTCTTGACAAAAATGGACACGGAACGCTCCTCGTTAAAGATCATGAGACCGCGCGAGCGGCGCGGAACATTTTTCATCCATACGTATTGTGCCGCAGGTTGCACAGCTCCGCAAGCCTCCTTTTTTCACTCCAGAAAAGCCACCTGTACCGCCTTGCCTTCTCCATCTCCTGATCTTATTGTAAAAAAATACAGACTGCCGTGTTCGGACATTGCCTGATACAATAATCAGAGCAAGTATCTGAACCGGATCAAGGAGTCCTTATGCATTTGTTACAAACTCTCCTGACAGGAGTTCTCATGGCCTCTGTTCTATGTGCAGGCAGCATCTCGGGAGCCCGGGCAGCCTCTAACGATACAGCTCCCGAACTGCTTTCCGGCAAGCAGGAGCAGGTCGTCCGGCTGAGTAACGGACTCTCCGTGCTGATTCTCAGGGATACCAGATTTCCTCTTGTCTCCACCCGCCTGTATGTAGGTGCAGGTTCAGCCTATGAAACACCTGAAGAGGCAGGGATCAGCCATGTTCTTGAACACATGGTCTTCAAGGGAACAACCACACGACCCAAAAACGCGATCAGCCAGGAGGTTGAAGCGGCAGGGGGCTATCTCAATGCCGCTACCAGTTATGACTATACTGTCTATATTACGGATATGCCTGACCGGCATTGGAAGCTGGGCATGGATGTCGTTCGTGATATGGCCTTCAACCCTACCCTTGATCCTGCCGAACTGGAATCAGAAAAGGATGTCATTGTTGCCGAGCTGAAACGCGGTGAAGACGATCCGGGCAGCCGGCTGTTCAAGAATCTGATCTCCAGATCACTCAAAGGAACAAGCTACGAGCATCCGATCATTGGCTTTGAAAAAACAATTCGCGCGCTGACTGTCCAGAACCTTCGCAACTACATTGCCAAATACTATCAGCCGCAGAACATGCTGCTTGTTGTCGTTGGCAACGTAGATCCGGCCGAAGTGCTGGCTGAAGCCCAAAAGCAGTTCGGAACCTATCGGAACACCTCCGTTCTTCCAGAAAGACTTCCGCTGGAAATTCAGAAGCTGCCTCTTCCCGACAGGACATCTGTTGTTGTGGAGCCAGGCCCCTGGAATAAGGTCTATCTTGCGGCAGCCCTGCCCGTCCCCGGTTCAGCCAGCTATCAGTCCGTTTCTCTGGACGCTCTGGCCTATCTGTTGGGAGGCGATCGCACCAGCCTTTTCTACCGTACCTTCAAATACGACCGTCAGCTTGTGGACAGCATTCACGTCTCCAATGTCAGCTTTGAAAAGGTGGGCGTTTTCCTCATCATGGCAGAGCTGAATGCAGACAAGGTCGGGCAGTTCTGGAAGGAGCTTACGGAAGTTCTCTCCAGCCTGAACATCAGCCAGTTTACGGAACAGGAAATTGCACGGGCCAGACTGAATCTTGAAGATGGCCTGTACAGATCGAAGGAAACGCTTCCCGGTCTTGCCTCCAAGCTGGGATATTTTCAGTTCTTCCTTGGTGGAGAACAGGGCGAACAGAATACAGTTGAAGCGATCCGCAACATCAATGCCGCAACGCTGCAGGATGCACTGGATACATGGTTGCGTTCAGACCGCCTCAGAGCGACAGTACTCTCCCCGGAGGGAACCAGGATCCCGGATCTGAATGCCATTCTGGCCTCCAGCTGGAAAAGCGATACCCCCGGCAGTACTGTGGCAGCTACCGAAACAGGAAAGACGGAAACCATCCAGCTGGGAGAAGGCCGTACTGTCATTCTCATTCCAGATGCGACACTCCCCTACGTTTCCATAAATCTTGCCTATTCAGGAGGGGAGGCGCTGCTGTCTCCTCAGGAACAGGGGCTGGCCGCCCTGACAGCCAGTGTTCTGACCAGAGAAACCTCCCGGCACAACGCGTCCGAACTACAGGCATTCCTGTCTGACAGGGCCTCGTCGCTGGGAGCCGCATCCGGGATGAAACGCTTTACCATCAGCCTCACCGGACCTTCACGATTCAATGCAGACCTGTTTGGTCTTCTGTCCGAACTTGTCCAGGCACCGGTCTTTTCTGCCGAGGAAACCTCTCGGAGCGTTCAGGATCAGATTGCCTCCATCCGATCCCGAGAAGATCAGCCTCTGGAACTGGCCTTCCGCAAACTCATGCCATTCCTTTTTCCGCACAGCACCTATGGCTATCTCCAGCTTGGAGAAATCGGGGATGTGGAAAAGTACACACGGGATAATGTCCTTAACTACTGGAACAGACAAAAGACCCGTCCCTGGGTACTGGCCATAGCAGGGCAATTCGACAGAGAAGAAGTGCTGGCCCTTGCCAGATCTCTGCCCAGACCGTCGGAACCCATGCTTTCGCTGCCTGAACCTCAGTGGACCAGCGATAAGGCTCTGAACATTCCCATGCCCGACAGGAAGCAGGCTCACCTCATGCTGGTCTTCAAGACGGCACCGGATACAAGTCCCGACGCACCTGCTCTGAACTTGCTTGAAACGACACTGAGCGGCATGGGCGGTCCTCTTTTCCGTGAACTGCGTGACAAACAGGGACTGGGCTATACGGTAACGGCTTTTGGTCAGCAGAATGACGAACTCGGGATGCTTATCTTCTATATAGGGACAGAACCGGACAAGCTGGAACAGGCTGAGGCCGGATTCCGAAAAATTCTTGATGATCTGCATAAGGACCTTCTGCCCGTTTCAGAACTGAATCGAGGCAAGAATCAGATCGAAGGCGATTATTATCGAGGTCTTCAGAGCCTTGGTGCCCGCTCCAGAGAGGCCGCAGTGCTGACACTCAGCGGACGTCCGCTCTCCTTCTCTCGCGATCGGATCGAAAGGATTAAAGAGGTAACCCCTGAACAAGTCAGAGAAATTGTCAAAAAATATCTGATTCCCGGCTCAGAATATGTGATAAAAGTCTTGCCATAATTTCAAAATCACCCTATAGCATCCGTGGCGGGACCGTAGAGGTTCCGCCACCAGATCCTGATAAGGATTTGGCGGTTGCCAGATAGCGGAAAAATGGTCAACAAAGCCAAATTCCGATTTATTTTGCAACAGGGGCTTTTTTCGCTTGCCATGTGCGCGAAGATTGTGTAAGAGCTTATCCCTGTTGCTGGTGTAGCTCAACTGGCAGAGCAGCTGATTTGTAATCAGC
>CAMLXE010000262.1 GCA_946490455.1 uncultured Desulfovibrio sp.
TGACACTGCGAAATCTCTTCTGGTGGGCCGCCTTTTTCGTGGTGGGAATCTGTGTGCAGCAGCAGGCCCCCGGGGTTGATGTGCTTGTGGTCGGACTGCTGATTGCCCTTCAGGAACAAAGGGTTGTACAGACCGTGCTGACTGTTCTTGTCCTGATCTGCATCCAGGAAGGCGTGGGGTCGCTGGATTTCGGCAGCTCGGTTCTCTGGTATCTGCTGGTCATTGGCCTGTTTTTTACGGGTCGCTGGTTGTTTGAAACAGAAAACTGGCTGTTTGTACTGCTTTTGAGTGTATGCCTCGGCGCTGTACACGGAGGTCTTTTCCTGCTCATGGCCAGGCTGCAGTATGTCCCTGTTGAAATGTCCATGCTTCTGGATGAATGCATTCTGCAGGCCCTGCTTGTTGCCGTTGTCTGGAAATGCTCCATGTGGCTGAGGCGCTGGTTGGTTCCCCATGAAGATAGAAGTTGATACCGAAGGCTATCAGCCGCGCAAGGGCGGACTCGCGCTGCTGCTTTCCCTTGTGGGGCTGCTCTTCTTCACGTTTGTCATCCGATTCTGGTATCTTCAGATTCATCGTGGCGACGAGTTTGCCCAGCAGGCGCAGGACAATCGTCTGCGACAGGAATGGCTGTATGCGTCACGGGGTGTCATTCGTGATGTGAACGGCGTCATGCTGGCAGAAAACAGACCGGCCTTCGGTCTTGCGCTCATTCGGGAAGACTGCCGTGATATTTCTGCCACGCTGGCTCAGGTCAGTGCCTGGGTAGGCATTCCTCTGGAACAGCTTGAAACCCGCTTCCAGCAGGACAGACGCAAGATCAAGCCCTTTGAACCCATTCTGCTGCTTTCGGACATGAGCTTTGAGGAAGTGGCCCGTATCGAGGGACAGCTCATGCACTGGCCGGGTCTTGAAATCGTGACCCGGTCCAAGCGATTCTATCCGGAGGGCAAGGCCTTTTCTCATATTCTCGGGTACGTGGCTGAAGCCAACGAAAAGGAGCTGGCGGCCGATCCCTATCTTGCCCTCGGCGATACGGTGGGCAAGCAGGGCATTGAATATGTCTTTGAACAGCGCCTGCGCGGTCATAAGGGACTGAACAGCGTTGAGGTGGACGTTCTGGGACGCTCCCTTGGCAAGACACTGCAGGAGCAGCCGAGAAACGGGGAAGACATTCAGCTCTGCCTTGATGCCGAGCTGCAGAAAAGGCTGTTTGACCTGCTGGGAGACCAGACAGGCAGTATTGTTGTTCTTGAACCGCATACAGGCCGGCTGCGGGCTCTTGTCACGGCTCCGTCCTACGACAACAACATGTTTGTTGGCGGACTTTCCCAGAAGGACTGGGTCGCTCTGCGCGACGACCCCTACCATCCCCTCCAGAACCGGGCCATTCAGAGCGTCTATCCGCCGGGTTCCGTCTGGAAACTGATGATGGCCGGTCTTTTTCTGAAGGAAGGCATTTCTCCCCGGCAGGAAATTCTCTGCACAGGAGCCGTGCAGATGGGCAACCGTGTTTTCCGCTGCTGGAGCCGCTGGGGACACGGAAAAGTCAATCTGATCAGTTCGTTGATGCAGTCCTGTGACGTCTATTACTATACGCTGGGCGAAAAGATGGGCATTGACAGAATCAATGCCTTTGCCAGAGCCTGCGGTTTCGGCAAGAAGACAGGTATTGATCTGCCCTATGAAAAGGCGGGACTCGTCCCCTCAAGAGAATGGAAAAAACGTCGTTCGGGTGAACCCTGGTATCGTGGAGAAACCCTGAATGTTTCCATCGGGCAGGGCTATACTTTGACAACGCCACTGCAGGTTGCCATGTTTGTGGGCGCGCTGCTGAACGGCGGCAATCTGCTGAAGCCCCAGCTGCTTGACGGTGTGGGTCCGGAAGTCCGCGACACGCTGCCCATTTCGGAAAAGGACTGCAAGCTGATTCTTGAAGGCATGCGACAGACCGCCGATACCGGTACGGCCAAGGTCCTGCGCCGGACGGATGCCATAATCGGCGGCAAGACCGGGACGGCTCAGGTCGTCCGGGTACGCATGGTGGGAGATCGCCGCCAGCGCAAGGAAGAAATGGCCTACCTTGAACGCGACCATGCCTGGATTGCCTCATGGGGACGCAAGGATGGCGTTGATGTCGTTGTTGTCGTCATGCTTGAGCATGGCGGAGGCGGCAGTACGGCTGCCGGTCCCATTGCGCGCGACGTCTATAATATTCTGTATGGAACACCGCTGGGGCCTCAGGCCAAGCCCCCGAAGGGCCATATGCCGCGGCAGGACTGATTGCGAAGGAATATCCGATTCGTACCTGCCTGCTGGACCGTATGACAGAAAAATGTCCTTCCGGCCCGGCGTAACCTGAATGCTCCCCGGAGGAGGCAATGGGATTCATCGATCGCAGACTTATCACCCATATCAACTGGGGATTGCTGGCTGCCATGCTGGCGCTGTTTCTGGTTGGAATCGGGAATCTCTATTCCGCGAGCGGTGTGCGTGTCGAGGAGGGCATCAGCCTTGCCCCCTACTATGAGCGTCAGATCATCTGGGGCTGCATGGGGCTTGGACTCATGATCATCTGCATGAGCTTTGATTACAGGCTGCTTCAGGTTCTGGCCCTTCCCTTTTTTCTGGCCATCCTCTTTTCGCTTTGCCTTATTCCGATTTTTGGAAAGGTCATCTATGGGGCAAGACGCTGGATTGATCTGGGCTTTTTCCATTTTCAGCCCAGTGAAATGGCCAAGATAGCCGTCCTTCTCATGGGAGCGCAGGTCCTTTCCCTGACCGGAGAACCGCTGCGCTGGAAACGTCTCTTCCAGGTGGCGAGTATCGGACTGATTCCGGCAACGCTTGTCATCATGCAGCCGGATCTGGGGACGGCTCTGACCATTCTGGCCATTCTCGGCGGGATGATTCTGTATCATGGACTGCATCGACGAGTCTTTCAGTGCTGTCTGGTCATTGTTCCGCTCCTGCCACCCATTGCATGGTTTTCCTTCCTGCATGACTATCAGAAACAGCGCATCCTGACCTTTCTTGATCCCACGAGCGATCCCCGCGGGGCAGGGTACCATATTATCCAGTCACAGATCGCCATCGGTTCCGGACAGCTGTGGGGAAAGGGCTTTCTGCAGGGAACGCAGAGCCAGCTGAGCTTCCTTCCGGAAAAGCATACCGACTTTGCCGTGGCGGTCTTCGCCGAAGAGTGGGGCTT
>CAMLXE010000263.1 GCA_946490455.1 uncultured Desulfovibrio sp.
CCGCCAGATCAGTGAAATCACCTGTCATGGCGCCGGTATTCATTTTCTCTGCCCCTCTGCCGGGACGATTATTGATATCGGTGGTCAGGATGCAAAGGCCATTTCACTGAACAGTGATGGGGCTATCCAGAAATTTTTCATGAATGACAAGTGTGCCGCAGGAACAGGACGTTTTCTTGAAGTCATGTCGCGTGTACTGGAAGTCGGGCTGGATGAAATGGCAGAATACCATTTCAGAGCAAAGGAACCCGCTTCGGTAAGCAGCACATGTACGGTTTTTGCGGAATCGGAAGTCATCTCCCTGCTTTCGCGGGGGGTCGCCAAGGAAAATATTATTGCCGGAGTACACCAGTCTGTTGCCAGCAAGGCCTGTGCTTTGGCCTATCGTACGGTAATTCGTGAAGATATCGTGATGTGCGGCGGCGTTGCTCGCAATGCCGGAGTGGTGGATGCCATCAGCAAGGAACTGGGCAAGCCGATAACTGTAGCCCCCTATCCTCAGCTGACAGGAGCCCTTGGAGCTGCATTGCTGGCGTATGGAGATGTAAAGAAGCAGGAGGCACTGCAATGAATTATGATGAAATGAGTTCAAAAGAACTGTTGGCGATGTTCCAGGCTCGCCTGGATGAGGAAGCACGTGAGGCAAAGAAGAATGGCAAACTGGTCTGCTGGTCCGCTTCTGTTGCGCCGCCAGAAATGTGCGTGGCCATGGATATTGCCATGGTCTATCCGGAAACCCATGCTGCCGGTATCGGCGCCCGCAAGGGATCCATGGACATGCTCGAAGTGGCAAGCCAGAAGGGCTATTCCGTAGATATCTGTTCCTATGCCCGTATCAACATGGGATACATGGAACTTCTGAAGGAGAAGGCCCTTACCGGAAAGACGCCTGAAAAGCTGGCCAATTCTCCTGCTGCCGATGTGCCGCTGCCCGATCTGATCATCACCTGCAACAACATCTGCAACACGCTGCTCAAGTGGTATGAAAACCTGGCAGCAGAACTGCATATTCCCTATATCGTCATCGACGTGCCCTTCAACCACACCATGCCGGTTCCGGAATATGCCAAGGAATATATTGCGGATGAATTCAGGCATGCAATCAGCCAGCTTGAGGAAATCTGCGGTCGCAAGTTCGACTACGATCGTTTCCTTGAAGTCCAGAAGCAGACACAGCGTTCCGTGGAACAGTGGAACAGAGTTGCCAAATTCCTCTCGGAAAAGCCTTCTCCGATCAATGGATTTGATCTGTTCAACTACATGGGCCTGATCGTATGCGCCAGAAGCCGGGACTATGCGGAAATCACCTTCCGCAAGTTTGCCGACGAACTGGAAGAAAAGCTGAAGGCCGGCAAGTTTGCCTTTGGTGAGAACGAAAAGACGCGTGTAACCTGGGAAGGTATCGCCGTATGGACCTATCTGAGCCATACGTTCAAGACCTTGAAGGGAATGGGATCTCTGATGACCGGATCGGCCTATCCCGGTATCTGGAATCTGACCTATACGCCCGGCGATCTCAAAACAATGGCCGAAGCCTATACCAAGGTCTATATCAATACCTGTCTGGAACACCGTTCGGAGGTTCTGACCGACGTTGTACGTCATGGCAAGTGCGACGGTATGCTCGTACACATGAACAGAAGCTGCAAGCTCATGACCTTCCTGAATTTTGATACGGCCGAACTGGTCCAGAAGAACCTGGGAATCCCCTATGTTACCTTCGATGGAGACCAGACCGATCCCCGTAACTTTGCTCCTGCCCAATTTGATACCCGCGTGCAGGCGCTGGATGAAATGATGAACAAAGGAGCATAACCATGAACCGCATAGCTGAAATCATAACGGAACTTCAGAACATAGCGAATAATCCCAAGCAGGCTGTTGAAGCATATACCCGGGAAACAGGCAAGGGTGCCGTAGGGGTTATGCCCGTATATGCTCCCGAAGAACTGATCCACGCCGCCGGCTATCTGCCTGTGGGCATGTGGGGCGGTCAGAAGACCATCTCCAAGGCTCGTGCCTTTCTGCCTCCCTTTGCCTGCTCCATCATGCAGTCTGTCATGGAGCTTGAGCTGGAAGGCGCCTACGATATGCTCAAGGCTGTTGTCTTCTCGGTTCCCTGCGATACCCTGAAGTGCATGAGCCAGAAGTGGAAGGGCAAGGCTCCAAGCATTGTCTTCACGCATCCGCAAAACCGGAAGCTTGAATCTGCAAACCGTTTTCTCGTAGAAGAATACAGGATTCTGAAGGGAAAGCTTGAGGCCATTCTTGGAGAAACCATCACTGATGAAGCCATTTCTGCAAGTATCGCCGTATATAACGAAAACCGTCAGGTTATGCGTGAGTTCTCCGATGTGGCCGGACAGTATCCGCACATCATCGATCCTGTGAAGAGACATGCTGTCATCAAGGCTCGTTTCTTCATGGAAAAGGGTAAGCACACGGCTCTGGTCAGAGAACTCATTGACGAGATTCGCAAGCAGCCCGTCAAGCCCTGGACCGGCAAGAAAGTCATTCTGTCCGGCATATTGGCTGAACCGGATGGCCTGCTTGATATCTTCCGCGAAAATGGATTTGCCGTTGTCGCCGATGACCTGGCTCAGGAATCCAGACAGTTCCGCATCGACGTTCCGGATGCACCGGCAGAAAAGGGACCGCTCTACCGTCTTGCCAAGTGGTGGCAGGATTTTGAAGGTTGCTCGCTTGCTACGGATACCAAGAAGCGGCGCGGACAGATGCTTATCGACATGGCTCGTCGCTACGAGGCTGATGCCGTTATTTTCTGCATGATGAAATTCTGTGATCCCGAAGAATTCGATTATCCGATCTACTATCCGCAGATGGATGCTGCCGGCGTCCGCAACATCATGATCGAAGTCGATCAGGAATCCAGTTCGTTTGAACAGGTCAAGACCAGAATTCAGACCTTCAGTGAAATTCTGGGATAAGGCCTTCTGACTTCACGCTACTGCGGCCAGCGTTACAAGACGCTGGCCGTTTTTGTCAAAAGCCTTCGGCAGAGTGGAGGCTTTTCTTGTTTCATGCACAGTGCGGATTGTGTCCTTTGGAATACAGTCATGCGATTATGGCGTTGCTTCAGCCGGAATGCAGTTGCCGATGTTCTGTCTGGCTGCGAGCCGGCAAGACAGGCAGCTCCCCTGACTTTCCGGATTCTTGGCAGGTGGCAGGGAAAGGGGCAGAGGGGCACC
>CAMLXE010000264.1 GCA_946490455.1 uncultured Desulfovibrio sp.
AATCATTGACGCCCATGACGATGCTAATATCTTCTTCCTTGGCCGGAGCGGTGATAATAACCTTGCTTGCTCCGTTGTCGATATGAACATGAGCCTGCTTGGCCGAGCGGAAGATACCTGTGGATTCCACAACAACATCAACGCCGAGTTCACCCCAGGTCAGTTTTTGTGGATCGCGTTCAGCGAAACAATGAATTTTCCAGTCCCCCACGACGGCATTATCGCCATCAATCTGGGCATTAAGATGAGCCCGCCCATAATTGGTATCGTATTCAAGCAAATGGAAATTGGTCTCGGCGTCAAAGAGGTCGTTGATGGCCACTATTTCTGCCTGATCCTGATATTTGCCGTGGATGGCACGGAAAACCTGTCTGCCGATACGGCCAAAACCATTGATGCCAACTCGTACTTTACGCATTGAAAAAACCTCTAGTCTTCAAAAATCTGATAATTGTAGGTGGTAAGGAGTTCATAGTTCAGGCGCGTTGCTTCGTGCATCCGCGCATTTTCAATGGCAATGGCCGCGATATTGGCCACACCGCTCATGAAATCACATTCATCGGGAGAGAAGTCGCGTTCTTCACTGGAATAGACGCGAAGAATGCCAATAGCCTGCCCATTGACCATCAGGGGAACGGAGAGAACAGAAACAAGGCCTTCGGCTTTTGCACTGTCGGGATACTGGAAGCGTCCGTCACTGCAGGCATCGCGCAAATGAATGGCCTTGCCCTTGAGAACTTCGCCATCGAGTCCGCTCTTGGCCACTTCTACAGGACCCTTGCGCATATAGCCGGCAGAAAGACCGGAAGCTGCTGTCGCCAGAAGGATGGTGCCTGTGCGGTCAAGCAAACGCAATGTGCTTGCCTTGCAGTTCATGGCCTTTGCCGTGGCTTCCGTAATCTTGTGAAACACAACGGAAGGTTCGAGGCTGGAATTGATGACGGTCGCCACATCCAGAATTGCGTGAAAGTAATCTTGCGTAGTCATGAACGTACCTCTTTGTCCTGATTGACCTCATTCGGGACCATTCCCGAAAAAGTGTTTTTCTGAATATTTCAGTTTTCTTTTATGAATTTCTTGTAGCGTGTTTTTCAAAAAAGAAAAAGTCCTGTTCCTGTGTCTTTTGGGGGCACTGTGCTGCGGACAGGTGTTCAGCTTTTCCTATAGGCTGACAGAACGGCATCGATAAGATGCCCGCGAACGGCTGTCCTGTCCAGATGATTCATGGCTTCGATGGTCACTCCTGCGGGAGAACAGACCTGTTCACGAAGCAGAGCAGGGTGACTGCCGGGAAGGGCTGCCAGCTTGGCAGAACCGAGTGTCAGCTGAGTAACAAGTTCCAGAGCTTCCTGCCGTGTAAAGCCAAGGGTGACCCCCGCTTCGGCAAGGGCGTCCATGAAGTGAAAAACATAGGCCGGCCCGCAACCGATGAGAGCTGTAAAGGCAGGAAATTTTTCTTCTGGGAGGACCAGAACCTGACCAAGTGAAGAAAAGAGATCGATACACGCCTGCTGATCGGCAGAGCAAAGTGCCGGGTCATCCAGTGCCAGGGCAAAACTGCCTGCATTTACGAGAGCAGGCGTATTGGGCATGACTCGAACAACGGCACAGTGATTCTGGACATTGCTTTTGAGGTCGGCAAGGGAGATTCCGGCTGCAATGGACAGAATGACCGTCTGAGGCCGAAGTGCCGGAAGTGCTTCAGTGAGAACCTGTTTGACAAGGTATGGTTTGACACCAATGATCAGAAGGTCGGAAAGCCCTGCAATGGCCGGGATGCTGTCCACGGCCGTTACACCCTTTTCTTCCAGTGGGGCAAGCCGGGAACGGGTTCGATTGTATCCGAACAGATGAACTTCAGCGAGTTGAGAAAGACCATTGAGAATGGCCGACCCCATATTGCCGCAGCCAATACAGCCTATATTTTTGCCTTCAAGAGACACCGGGGTAGTCATATCTGTATCTGGACCTCCATCATGACAACGATAAAAAAGTAGAGAGGGACCTCATGGTATCCATGTATCTCATGCGATGGAGTCTGAATATACCAGCAGGTCCGGGATTCTTGTTTCTTTGTCTCGTGTACGGCGGAGACTGCGATAAAGTCAATGGCGTACATCCGGGGTCATTGGTCGGATAGGTCATTCACAATATCCATTGGGCGCGGGAGAGCCCGAAGAGGGGCAATTGTAATGGCCTTGTCTCTGTCTGCTGCCCATCGACGCAATGCTTCCAGAGTCTCCGGGTATGGTTGACCGCAGACAATCGCATAACCTTGTTTTGCAGCCAGCCGTTCTGCTTTTTTGAGGGCAGACAGAATGGCGTGTATTGGAGGATGCCCCTCATCCAGTGAGATATCCTGCTTCCATGCGGGCAGCTTGCGTTTGATTGCCTCCGGGTAGAGCCGGGAATCAGGCAGGACCATGCTGTCCAGAAGATAGAGCCCTGCTGCCGCCGTCTGAGCCACCAGCCGTGCCGAGGCCTTGGAATCTGTACTCAGGCGAGAACCCATGTGGTTCGTCAGGCCAGAGGCATGGGGAACGTTATCCTGTGCTGTATGCAGAATGGCCGCCATGGTTTCATCGGTCATATCCACCGTGATCTCATCAGGACCAGCTTTGACATAGGGCCACTGCGATGATTGCATGGGCTGATGGATCAGTATCTCGTGCCCCCTTTTCCAGGCTTCTTCGGCAAGGTCGCGTGAATAGGCTGTCCACGGCGATATGGCGAGCGTTACCGGGACAGGCAGATCAAGAAATGGATTGACGGCCTTCCGATCGTTTCCCGATTCATGTATGACAATGGTCAGTTTCGGAGTGGATGCCTGCAGATTCTCTATGGCAGGGAAAAGATGCTTGTCCGTTACATCCAGCCATATTTCATGGGTCACTACCGAGCCTACAGAAAGAACGATTTTCCCCGGCTGTTCGGACAGTATGCCCCGGCTGGCCCAGGCATCCAGATTTTCTTCCAGAGTCCCCACAAAGTCTGCCATGGCATCCACAACAACACGTCTGGGCAAGGCGGGCTGTCCTTTCCCTGAATTGTCTTTGCCGGTAGCGTTTGTCTGGCTGCTGTGCAGCTGTATTCCTTCGGCTGCTTCGGCCGCAACAGGAGGAAGAAAGATGCGCATTCGCTGGTACGGATAATTTTCTCCGTTCTGTTCGCGATACTCCGAACTCAGAAGGACAATGCGCTCCCATT
>CAMLXE010000265.1 GCA_946490455.1 uncultured Desulfovibrio sp.
ACAGGATAACAAACAAGGGCTGTTCATTGAAGTTGTGAACAGCCCTTGTTGTCTATTTTTTTATATTATTTTAATATATTATCATTGTTTTGAACATATTGAGAACAGCTTTGCGAACATTCTCCTCTTTTCCCCCACCAGCTGGAGTCGGGTCCAAGATACCACCAGTCGGTATGATCCGTTTCAAGGATGGTTTGGGCAATCTCCTTTGCCATATCCGTATGAAGTCGTGGAACGGCGTTTTCAAGCCATTTGGCTGCATAGGGATTACCAAGATCTTTTTCACGCTTCAGATTCAAAATAAGGTCCAGCTGATCGGCATCGTGGGCCAGAATGGATTCTGGGGTGGCTCTTGCAATATGTTCGTTCCAGGCTTCCAGAAGTTCCTTTTCAAGTCCGGTACCTGAAATGGCATCCTGAAACGCTTCTGTTTCCCGTGACGTATCGTAAAGGCGATTCACATAATTGAAATCCCCAGTTCTTGCTTCAGGGAGGTCATGAAAAAGACAGAGGAGCATGGTACGAGAGGCGTCTGCCCCTGTTTTACGTGCAAGGACATAGCCTATGACAGCCGTCCTGTAGGAATGTTCGGCGACACTTTCCTTACCTGTTCCCAGAAAGGCATAGCCACTTCTTGGTGTATGACGTAACATTCCAACTTCATTGAAAAAATCAACAGTTCTCTGGATAGCGTTCCGTTTTTTCATCTGTTCTGCAGACATAACAGGGCCTCGTTGTTGATAATGAAAAAAGAAAGGCATGGCATTTGCCTACCCGTAACCGTTTGAATAGGCAAATGAAAAGATAGAACTGGAGAGTCTGGGAAAAGAAAGAGCAGGGAATGGACAGGTTTGGACTGGCAGCATCAATTCAAGATTGAGAGATGCCCTGCAATCCAGTTTCAGTTTTTCCGAAAGGCCTCACCGGCAGTCTTTCCGGAAGCCCAGGCCCAGTGGAGATTATAGCCTCCAAGCAGACCTGTTATGTCAAGAACTTCCCCGGTAAAGTACAGTCCGGGACATCTTTTGCTTTCCATGGTGCGTGGATTGACATCACAGGTTTCCACACCTCCGGAAGAGGCTTCTGCCCTGTTCATTCCTTCGGATCGGGTGGGAACGACTTCATGGGCATGAATGGCAGCGGCAAGCCGGGTACGCGCCAGCTTGTTCAGCTGGGCCGCTTTGCATGAGGCCAGCTCTGAGGGAACAAGCCGTTCAGCAAGTCGAGAAGGAAGAACCTTGCGAAACAGATTAAGCACAGTCAGGCGACCATTATTGGGCATGTGCATGAGTTCAAGAGCAGACATACCGGGAAGAAAGTCAATCTTGAGCTTTTCTGCATGGTTCCAGAAACAGGAGGCCTGAAGAATGGCGGGGCCGCTCAATCCCCGATGTGTGAAGAGAAGTGGGTATTCAAAGCGCCGTTCATGGATGTTGACAGCAGCGGAGAGGCTTATGCCCGCCAGGTTCTGAAGTGGCCATGAATTGGGGCAGATGAGCGGTACAAGAACTGGATGGACTGGAACGACTTTATGTCCGAAATGGCGAGCAAGGCGTATTCCAAGATCGCTGGATCCGGAAGCCGGCCAGGCCGGGCTTCCCAGTGCAATGACCAGACGGGTAGCTTCAAGCAGTTCTTCGGATGTCTGGACCCGAAAAAGCCCATCAGACCAGGCTACATTGTGCAGATTGCGACGCAGAAGAACTGAGGTTCCCATTTGGGAGATTCTTGCAATCAGAGCCTCTACAAGACGTGCCGCAGGAACTGTACAGAATATCTGTCCGTAATCTCGTTCTTCCCATGGAATGGAAAATTCCTGAAGCAGCTTGAGAACCCAGTCCGGGGAACAGTGGCGAAGTGCCTTCTGGACAAAGGAAACATCTTTTCCCACATACCATTCCTGCCCCATGTGGAGGTTGGTGACATTTCCCTTACCTCCTCCTGCCACACGGACTTTACGGCCTGCCACAGGGCTGTGGTCAACAATTGTACAGGTAAAGCCGCGTCGGGCTGCTGTCAGCGCACATAGGAGACCGGAAGCCCCGGCACCGAGAATGATTGCATCTGTACGCATCAGTCTATGTTCAGTTCGCGCAGTTTACGAAACAATGAGCGAAAGGCATGAGGTGGGCGATTGTGTTCTCTTTCGTTGCGGGCACGAAGAACAAGATCGCGGAGTGTCTTTTCCTCGGAAGGAAAGGGAGAAAGCAGCGTATCCAGTTCGTCGGGAGAAGCCTGCACGAGCTGGTCCCGAAGCAGTTCAAGCTTTTTGAAGGAAGCTGTTTCTCCGGCATGTCCCAGTTTCAGCAGGGCAAGTGCATCCTGGATGGCCTTGGCGTCTCCTTCTTCGCGCATAAGACGTCCGATATACTGCATCTGACGTCTTTTCCCCTCATGGGAGGACAGCTTTTGCCATTCGAGCAGGGCCTTTCTGATGGAATCGGAAATGGGCATGGTTGCCAGCTGGGAGGGACTCAATACGGCCAGCTCTTCTCCCATCTGCTGCAGGGCGGTACTCTCCCGCTTTTTCTGGGAACGACTTGGACGATTTTCTTCCAGGTTTTCTTCCATTTCATTCCATTGGTAACGTTTTTTTGGGGGCATAGAAAACAGGAGGGTTAAAGTGAGAAAAATGAGAACACTGAAGGAACAAGGATAAAAATAACGGCAGGGATGCCGTTGGAAACAAGGAGGGAATGCCGGACTTCGCCGAGGCAGAAATCCGACATTCCATGAGAAGGAACAGGGGTCAGACTTTCAGGGTGCCTCTCAGCTCATCAAGACTGTTGATTCCGAGCTGCTGACAAAGGTGAGGAATTTCTTCAGCAATACGGAATGCCGCATCTGGACGGACAAAATTCATGGTTCCTATCTGTACGGCATGGGCGCCGACAAGAATGAATTCCAGAACATCCTGTGCCGAAGTGATGCCTCCTATACCAATGACGGGAATTTTTACGGCATTGCATACCTGCCAGACGCATCGCAGGGCGACAGGTTTGATTGCAGGGCCGGAAAGACCGCCCACAATATTGGCCAGAAGCGGTTTGCGGGTTTTGATGTCAACAGCCATTCCCGTGATGGTATTGATGCAGGAAATGGCGTCTGCGCCAGCTGCTTCCACGGCGCGCGCAATCTGTGTGATATCCGTAACATTGGGAGACAGTTTGACAATAACAGGAACATTTCCGGCATGTTTTTTGAC
>CAMLXE010000266.1 GCA_946490455.1 uncultured Desulfovibrio sp.
TAAACTTCTGATCAGGGATTTTATCAGATACTGCGCTGAAATGAGTGTGTCATAAGACAGGCCGCAGCCATTGATAAAGAACGGATTGGGTGGGGAAAAGCTGTTCTTTCGGCAGCAACCTGCTGCCGGAGACTGTTCTTTTTTTCATAAAAAAGAGGACCGGTAAAACCGGTCCCCCATTTTTATGGATTAGTTTTTGCTGTCCAAGTCAACAGGGCTGTCTGCCATGTGCTTCAGAAGGGCGTACCGTTCATTGTACGATTTCTCAAGATCACTCTGAAGCTGCTCAGAGACCTGAGGATCTATCGACTTGAGCTGTGCATAGCGATTTTCGCCAGCCAGGAATTCACGCAGGGTTCCGTCAGGAGCCTTGGATTCCAGCGTCAGCGGATTCTTGCCCTGAGCGGCCAGATCAGGATTGTACCGGTACAGAGGCCAGTATCCGCTCTCAACGGCCAGCTTTCCTTCTTCCATACTCTTGCCCATACCCTTGCGTATGCCCTGATTGATGCAGGGGGCATAGGCAATAATCAGGGAAGGTCCCTTGTATGCTTCAGCTTCCTTGATGGCCTTGAGTACCTGCTGTTTGTTGGCGCCCATGGAGACGGAAGCCACATACACATAACCATAGGACATGGCCATCCGGCCAAGATCTTTCTTGCCCGTTCTCTTGCCGGCAGCTGCGAATTTGGCAATGGAGCCCAGAGGGGTTGCCTTGGAGGCCTGACCACCGGTGTTGGAGTACACTTCGGTATCCATGACCAGCACATTGACATCAGCTCCGGACGCCAGCACATGGTCAAGTCCGCCATAACCGATATCGTAGGCCCAGCCGTCACCACCGAAAATCCACATGGATTTCTTGGTCAGCAGGTCGTTCATATCCCAGATCTGATCCAGCAGCGGATGTTCCGGTGCATCGGAAAGGGAAGCAAGAATCCGTTCTCCGTACAGTCTGGACCCCTCAGCATCATCCTTGTTTTCCAGCCATCCATTCAGCGCTTCGAGCAATTCTTCAGGAAGCTCTTCCAGAGCGGCAGCTTCACGGATGACATCGGCCAGCTTTTCACGGCGATGGGTGATGGCAGTAGCCATACCGAAGCCATATTCGGCTGCATCTTCAAACAGCGAGTTGCCCCAGGCCGGTCCGAATCCATCCTTATTGGTCGTATAGGGGACCGTAGGTGCGGAACCACCCCAGATGGAGCTGCAGCCTGTGGCATTGGCAATGATCATTCTTTCGCCAAAAAGCTGCGTGATCAGTTTGACATAGGGAGTTTCACCGCAGCCGGCACAGGCGCCGGAGAACTCAAACAGAGGCTGCTGGAGCTGCGATCCCTTCAGGCTGTCACGGGCAACAAGGTTATCCTTGATTTCAATGGCTTCGTCCGCATAGTGAAGGTTGGCGACCTGCGCTTCAAGCTGCGTAGCCAGCGGCTTCATGACCAGAGCCTTGGTCTTGGCAGGGCAGACTTCGGCGCAGGAGCCACAGCCAAGGCAGTCCTCGGCATATACCTGCATCCGGAAATGAAGTCCTTTCAGCTCCTTGCCAATGGCGGGCTTGGTAACAAAGGTTTCCGGAGCATCGGCCAGTTCTTCATCGGTAGCAAGGACAGGACGAATGGCAGCATGCGGGCAGACAAACGAGCACTGGCAGCACTGAATACAGTTTTCCGAAATCCATTCGGGAATATTGACAGCCACACCACGCTTTTCAAACGCTGTAGTTCCCAGAGGTACCAGTCCGTCAGGCTCGAAAGCAGAGACGGGCAGCTCGTCACCCTTCTGGGCCAGAATGGGACGGATAACCTTGGCAACATATTCCGGATCTTCATGGCAATGACAATGGCAGTCGCAGGCGTCCCTGGGCGCATCCACCGCATCCGCCCAGGAATCGGGAATCTTGACCTCGACGAGAGCGTCAAGAGCCTTGTCAACGGCCATGATGTTCATGTTGACGACTTTCTCGCCCTTGCTCCTGTATGTCTTGGTGATGGAATCCTTGAGCAGGGCTACTGCCTGATCGAAGGGAATGACCTGAGCGAGCTTGAAGAAGGCCGTCTGCATGATCATGTTGATGCGACCACCGAGTCCGACTTCCTGAGCCAGTTCCACCGCATCCACATTGTAGAACTTCAGATGCTTGCGGGCGATGGTCCGCTTCATGGACGCCGGCAGTTCCCGTTCCAGATCTTCAAGGGAATTCCAGTCGGAGTTCAGAACAAAGACGCCGCCATCCTTGATGCCGTCAAGGATATCATACTGATGGACATAGGCAGACTTGTGGCAGGCAACAAAGTCCGCCTGATTGACCAGATAGGTGGAATGAATGGGCGACTTGCCGAAACGCAGGTGAGAAACGGTAAAGCCTCCCGATTTCTTGGAATCATAGGCAAAGTAGGCCTGAACGTAGAGATCGGTATTGTCACCGATGATCTTGATGGCCTGCTTGTTTGCACCCACGGTACCGTCAGAGCCAATACCAAAGAACTTGCACTGAACGGTCCCCTCTGCCACGGTATTCAGCACGCCTTCCACATCAAGGCTCGTGTGGGTCACGTCGTCGTCAATGCCGACCGTGAAATGATTCTTGGGTCCAAGGGAGAGCATGTTGTCATATACGGCCTTGGCCATGGCCGGGGTGAAGTCCTTCGAGCCAAGTCCATAGCGGCCTGCGAGCAGACGGGGAGCCTCTCCCTTTTCCATGAAGGCCGTGCAGACGTCGAGATACAGAGGATCGCCAAGAGCTCCGGGTTCCTTGGTCCGGTCGAGTACGGTGATGGTTTCGACAGTCGTGGGGATAACCTTGAGGAGATATTCGGGCGCAAAGGGGCGGAACAGGCGAACCTTGACGAGGCCCACACGCTGTCCCTGTGCATTGAGCTGTCCGATGACTTCTTCAATGGTTTCGCAGGCCGATCCCATGGCGATGATAACGCGATCCGCTTCGGGATGTCCCACATAATCGAAGGGCTTATATGAACGGCCGGTGATGGAGGCCACCTTCTTCATGGCGTCAACAACGGCGGCAGGGAACGCATTGTAGAAAGGATTGGACCGTTCGCGGTTCTGGAAATAGATATCGGGGTTCTGTGCGGTCCCACGCTGGTGCGGGTGCTCGGGATTCATGGCATTCTGCCTGAATTCATTGACCTTTTCCCAGTTTACGAGACTGCGG
>CAMLXE010000267.1 GCA_946490455.1 uncultured Desulfovibrio sp.
CGTCCGGCAGGAATTTCCTGTCTTGCCGGTGCAGCCTTGAACGGAACGCCACGCAAGAAGGCATCCACACCCTCGGCAGCTCTCGCTCCGGATCCAATGGCATCTACCAGTCGTCCTGGTCTGATCGTGTCACCTACAGCAAACACACCGGGAAGAATGCTCATATCGTCCGCCGGAACAAGCCAGTCCCGAAACTTTTTCACGCCTTCGGGCAAATACTCAAGCTCCGGACTTTCCCCTACGGTAATAATCACCATATCGCCGGGAATCAGACGACCATCCTCGGCAATGATGCCCTCGTCGGTGATTTCTTTGGTCATGACAGGCCAGATCAGCTTTCCACCCAGAGCTTCGATGGCAGCAATCTCGTGCGCAAATGCGGCCGGTTTCTGCACATCAATACAGGTGACACTTTCCGCCCCCATGGCATAGGCGCCAGCAGCGGCATCCATACCCGCATTGCCGCAACCAATGACAATGACATTCCGTCCGACCTTGGGATTCAACCCCTTGTTCACAGCCTTAAGAAAATGAAGCCCGGGGACAATCTTCTCATTTCCTGGCCAGGGGAAAATGCGCGGTCTATGACCTCCAGTTGCGACAACAACAGCGTCATTTTCCTCACGCAGCTGCGAAAAACGTGCAGCGTCAACCCGGTACCCCGTTACAAACCGGACTCCCATGTCCTGAATGCGCTGGAGCTCCTTTTCAAGGATTTCATGCGGGAGCCGGGCACGCGGAATGACCTGCTCCATCTTGCCGCCCATTCTCTCGTCAGCTTCATAGACGGTTACCTCATGTCCCTTTCGTGCCAGTTGCCACGCGGCACTGAGACCTCCGACACCACCACCGATGACGGCGATCTTTCTGCCCGTTTGGGTACTCGGCTGTTCAGCAGGAATATCGATGGAACAACGTCCCAGAGGGCCTATCTGAACGGGAAAATCAATCTTTCCCCGGCTGCAGGCTTCCATACAGGGATTGGGACATACGCTGCCACAAACAGAACCGGGAAATGGCGAATACTGAAGGACCAGACGGTAGGCCTCCTCCGTCCTCCCCTGCCGCAGCAGATTATAGCGACGCTGAGTGGGGATCGAGGCCGGACAGTTGAACTCACAGGGAGCGGCACATCTGACATTATCCCAGGAAGGTACCCGCTGCCGGAAAGCGCCGTGCATCACCGTGGAACTGACATGAAAATCATCCTGAAACACGTCATTGAAAATGCCGCCTCTGACCCAGCTGTCCCTTCTGAATTCGGACATGTGCGATACGGGAACCTGTTCCCGGCGCTCAAGGCTTACCGGAATCAGTTTGTGCCACTGGTCCCATGCACGTAATACGGTACGGAGTTCCGTTCTTCCCACTGCTTTGAGGAAGGCATCCATCCCCCTGTCAAGCCAGGCGATATCCTCTTCATCGAGCTCCAGCAGCTCCACATCATCCTGAGCATATTCACCAGCATCACCACGGACATAGACAACACCACCAACCATGCCCACGCAGGCTCTGGCGCCAAGAGTACTTTTGCCCTGCTCACAATCGATACCGCAGACAACAGCACGCCCACCGCCCATGAATTCAAAGGAAAAGCTGCCCACACTCTTGAGGATCCAGAGTTCGGGCTCAGAATACATGGGATCGTGTTTCATAAGCGAGCCGGAACGGGTTCCAGCACGTCCGCCGATATAGATCACGCCACCGGCCGCACAATGGCCGGCCGTATCGCCCGCATCACCACGAATGACGATACGACCACCGGAATTCAGCCATCCGGCATCCGCAGCCACGGAGCCATCCACTACGATCTCCGTATTGTCAAGGCACATGGACCCCACACGCTGACCGGCATTGGTAACATGAAACGTCAGCTTCTTGCCTTCAGGATGCCACAGAGGTCCACCGATATCGTGCTGTCCGGAAGCAGCGATATCAAAATCGGTTTCTCCATCAGCAACAGCCGCACTGATGGCGAGCAACAGGTCCTGCGTCGACATGCGGTCATGATTGATCACTGTATTGATTCTGAACATAAATCCTCCGCTGTCGCCTAGCAGACGTATTGAATCTCCAGCTTGTCGGCAACGGCCCTGTCGGTCGTTACCAGTGCATCGGAACGCCCAACGGGCAGAGAACTGTTGCCGATGGGAGCCATGAGCTTGCGCAGCTCACTGTCAAAGGCCAGCACGTAATCCACGATGTTCTGGGCACCACGGTCAACATCCAGGCGACTTACAAGGCGCGGGTCCTGCGTGCAGATGCCGGTAGGGCAATGTCCGGTAGAGCAGGCGTTGCATCGTCCATGCTCGTTCCCCACACAGCCCAGCAGCTGAATCAGAATCTTGCCGACAAAGACACCATTGGCGCCAAGACAGATCATCTTGAACGCATCGGCTGCCGCATTGCCGGTCATGCCGACGCCACCACCAGCCCACAATGGGATCTGCCCCTGCAGCCCCTGCTTCACGGCAGCAAGATAACAATCCCGCAGTTTGGAGACCACAGGATGCCCCGTATGATCAAGCGAAATTTCGTTGGCAGCCCCCGTTCCGCCCTGAATGCCGTCAATGAAGAACCCACCACAAATCTTGTAGGGATCACGCAACAGGTTGTTGTAAACCGAAACAGATGTGGACGAGGCCGCACACTTGATGGCCACGGGAACCCGGAAACCAAAGGCTGCATTCATGGACAGGTGCATCTTCTGGACGGATTCTTCAATGGAATAGAGGCCCTGATGATTGGGCGGAGAATGCAGAGTGGACTTGGGAACCCCGCGAATGGCCTGAATATGAGGAGCCACCTTTTCAGCCGGCAGCAAGCCCCCATCACCGGGTTTCGCCCCCTGCCCTATCTTGATGAGGACACCGGCCGGATCCACCTTCATCCGAGGCAGCGCCTTGATGATACGGTTCCAGCCAAAATGCCCGGAAGCAATCTGAAGAATCATATACTTCAGCTGTTCCGATTCCAGCAGCCGGACAGGAGCACCGCCCTCCCCTGTACTCATGCGTACAGGGAGATGACAGACCTCATTCAGATAGGCCGTAGCAAGCGCAATGGCCTCCCACGCTCTTGTAGAAAGAGCGCCAATGGACATGTCACTGAAGATAAGCGGATAGATCCAGTTGACGGGAGGAGTCTTGGCCGTCAGGC
>CAMLXE010000268.1 GCA_946490455.1 uncultured Desulfovibrio sp.
GTTATCGTAAAAAGGAACAAAAGGACACCTCCAATAATCAACAACAAGGAAAAAGAATATGTTTTTTATCGTAAAGAAAGAAAACATCATTGAAGGACTCCAGAAAGCCGCAGGAATCATCCCAAACCGTTCAGGAGCTGCCTTCTTGCGTTCTGTATGGCTTGAAGCCAGAGGAGAACTCCTGACAATCATGGCTACGGATGCGAACATCGAATTTACGGGAACGTATCCTGCCGACGTGAAGGAAGAAGGTCTGATAGGGGTCAATGGACGTAATTTTGTGGATCTCATCAGACGCCTTCCTTCGGGCGAACTCAAGATCAGACTTGATGGCAGTTCACTGATTGTTGAACAGGGAAGACGGACATACAAACTTCCGGCCAATGATCCGACCTGGTTCCAGAAACTGGCAGTCTTTTCTGCAGAAGGTGCCGTTGTCTGGTCCGGTGACTTTTTTCAGGAAGTCATTGATCGCGTCTTCTTCTGCATCAATGATGATGAAGCCTCCGATGCGCTTGCCTGCCTGTATCTGAAGCCTGTAGGCGACGGAGCCATTGAAGTCTGCGGTCTGAATGGACATCAGTTTGCGCTGACCAAATTTACCCATGATGATCTTTCTGGCATTCTGCCGGAAGAAGGGGTTCTCATTCAGAGAAAGTATGTAGCCGAATTGCGCAAATGGCTTGGTGGGGATGAAATTGAAGTGAGCATTACCCCAAAACGGCTTTTTGTTCGCTCTGGAAATGGACAGGAAATGCTGAGCTTGCCACGGGCTGGTTATGTCTATCCTGACTATTCTCCCTTTATGGCCCGTCTTGCTGCTCCCGGCGCTTCCAAGCTCACTGTGAACAGAAAAGACTGCCTGGATGCTCTGGATCGCATCAGCATTTTTAATACGGAAAGCGATCGATGCACCTATTTTGATATTGCTGGCAATGAAGTCATGCTGTCCGCACAGGGACAGGATACAGGCTCTGCCAACGAATCTTTGGAAGTTTCCTATGAAGGTGATATTTCCCGCATCGCCTTCCCAACCAAGAATCTCATGGAAATCATGACGCACTATCAGTCTGGCGATCTTTTGCTGACGCTTACGGGAGCAGAAGGTCCCTGTGGAATTACCGGAAAGGAAGATCCTGACTATACGGTACTCATTATGCCCATGAAGATAAGTGAAGAAGTTTACTATGAAGAAAATTAGGCTGTTCGAGGAAAAAGGGCTTTCATGCCCCTGAGCCAGATGCAGCTTGCAGACATTTTTTTCAGGATACCGGTACATTTTTGCAGATTTCCTCACATATCCGAGTGGCTTCGCAAGCCGGGATAGCTGAGGTAACAGCTTTGCCAGCAGAGCAAAGTGTCCCTTCAGCCGGTTCCTGTCACCTCAACCAAATGGATTCATGAACATATGACCGCCAAAGCCTATACAGCTGACTCAATCACCATTCTTGAAGGACTTCAGGCCGTACGCAAACGTCCGGCCATGTATATAGGCAGTACTGACACCAGAGGTCTGCATCATCTTGTCTATGAAGTCGTGGATAACTCCATCGACGAAGCCATGGCAGGATTCTGCACACGCATTGAAGTTGTACTGCATTTGGACAACAGCGTGACAGTCAGAGATAATGGGCGCGGTATTCCTGTGGATATGCATCCCAAGGAACATGTTCCTGCAGTACAGGTTGTCATGACCAAGCTGCATGCAGGGGGCAAGTTCGATAATGATGCGTATAAGGTTTCCGGTGGTCTGCATGGCGTCGGTGTGTCCTGCGTCAATGCTCTGTCCGAACGCCTTGAGGTGACTGTAAGACGGGATGGGAAACGCTGGAAGCAGCTCTATAGTCGAGGTGTTCCTCAGGAAGAGCTGCAGTATATGGGAGAGTCCGACAGCCATGGGACAACCGTGCGCTTCAAGCCGGATGAAACCATTTTTGAGACCTGCGAATTTTCTTACGAAACGCTGAAAAAACGTTTTGAAGAACTCGCCTATCTCAATAAGGGGCTTCAGATTGAATGCCGTGATGAGCGCACCGGTGAAGTTCATCTGTTCCATGCCGAGGGAGGCATTCATCAATTTGTCAAGGATTTGAATTCCGGTGAAATGGCAGTCCATGCCATCATTGATGGAGAAGGGATTGCTGATGGCATATCGGTAGAGTTCGCTCTGCAGTACAATGCCGGCTACAAGGAAAATATGTACACCTTCGCCAACAATATTCGTACCAAAGAAGGTGGGACACATCTTGCCGGCTTCAAGACGGCTCTGACGCGTGCCATTAACGGCTATATCAAGAGTCAGCCTGATCTGACAAAAAAGCTGAAGGGACAGGCTCTTTCAGGAGATGACGTGCGTGAGGGACTGACTGCCGTACTCAGTGTCAAACTTCCTCAGCCTCAGTTTGAAGGTCAGACAAAGACCAAGCTTGGAAACAGCGAAGTCGCCGGTATTGTCGCCGGGATTGTGTACGCCAGGCTTGATACCTATTTCCAGGAAAATCCAAAGGATGCCAGACTGATCATTGACAAGGCCGTCGATGCTGCCAGAGCACGGGATGCTGCCCGCAGAGCCAAGGAGCTTGTGCGGCGCAAGGGGGCTCTCTCGGATAACTCCCTTCCCGGCAAGCTGGCCGACTGCCAGAGCAAGGATCCGGCAGATTCCGAGCTCTTTATCGTGGAAGGTGACTCCGCAGGCGGTTCTGCCAAGCAGGGACGGAATCCCAATACGCAGGCCATTCTTCCTCTGCGCGGTAAGATTCTGAATACGGAACGGACACGTTTCGACAAGATGCTGGCCAACAAGGAAGTCAGAGCGCTTATCACCGCCATGGGAGCCGGTATTGGAGAAGAAGATACCGATTATGATAAGCTGCGCTATCACAAGATAGTCATCATGACCGATGCTGATGTGGATGGAGCTCACATCAGAACACTTTTGCTGACGTTCTTTTTCCGGAATTATATCGGACTCATTGAACGTGGGTATCTGTATATAGCCCAGCCTCCCCTGTATCGTGTGCATAACTCCAAGATGGAAAAGTTCATCAAGGATGACTATGAACTGAACGATTTTCTCATGCAGAGAGTCAGCGATGACATGGAGGATCAGGCTGCCAACGGAACTGTTTTCCGGGGTGAAGAAATCTATGGACTCAT
>CAMLXE010000269.1 GCA_946490455.1 uncultured Desulfovibrio sp.
TGCGAGACCAAGCAGTCGTGTTCCTATCCCTTTTCCCTGATACGCTGGCAAGATAAACAGTCCTGCAAGAAATGAATCAATAAATGACATAAAACCAACAGGTTCTCCAGATTCTTCATCCTCGTAGACAAGAGAATCACTTAATGGCAGATACAGTGTGCGCATATCGTGAACTTTATTTTCCCAATAACGCCGATCAATAAAATCATGTGCCTGAAAAGAGGCTTCCAGCCAGACGGCAATGACCTTTTCCGTATCTTCTTCTCTGAAGGCTCTGATCATATATTTTCCATAAACCTGTTGAATTTAACTCATAAAATAGATATACTCATTTGTCATGGCAAGAAAACAGCATCCCATTATTCCAGCTTTGATTTCATACCTTTCAAGTCACCCTGCCCGGTAACCATACTCCCTGCTCTGGAAAAGGCCAGCCTGTTTCCTCAGAATCAATAAGGGCATAAAGAGAAACACATGCAACTTTACCCCATTTTTATGGATCTCTCTGCGAGTCGATGCCTCATCGTGGGAGCAGGAGGCGTAGGCGTCCGCAAACTTGAATCATTGCTCAGGGCTGGTCCACTTGAAATTCTCGTTGTGGACCCCTCCCCTGCACCAGCCTGCCTGCAGCTCGCCACACACCCGCGCGTTGTACTGGCCAAACGCATGTTCATGCCGGACGACTGCAATGACCGCACACTGGTCTTTGCCGCGACAGGAAACAGAGAAGTCAATGCCGCTGTTGCCGCATGCTGTGCCGAACGTGGCATTCTTTGCAACATAGCCGACAATAAGGAAGAAAGCTCTTTCATCGTTCCTGCCTGCATAGAACACAAGAACCTTTCTCTGGCCATTTCCACTCATGGTGGCAGTCCGGCCCTCTCCCGGCGTATCAGAAAGGAACTCGAAAACTGGCTTGATGGCCGCTATGACGGCATCAGTGAACTTTTGACACGGCTGCGTCCGCTGGTTCTTGCCTTGCACCGCGAGACAGGGCAGAATACAGACCTCTTTCGAAGCCTGGTTCATTCTCCTCTCGCTGAAGCTCTGCAACGGCGGGACAGAAATCAGTGCGAGACGCTTCTGAAGGCATTACTGCCCAAGGAACTGCATCCCAATATTATGGAGTTGCTGCATGACCTTGTCTGAACTGCTCCCGATCCTCGCCATTCACCTTTATGCACTTGGCTCAGTCTCCGTTGTGGTTGGTATTCTGGCCCGCAGAAACTGGCTCAAACGTACCGGTCTCTGGCTGACGGTAGTGGCATTTATGGGGCACACAATCCTTCTGGGAACAACGCTGTGGGGCAGCGGACCAGAAGGCCTTCCCCGCTCTGCCTATATGCTTCTGCTCGCCTGGTGCATCACACTAAGCGGGCTTGTTGCCTGGATTCGCTACCGATATGAAACGCTGCTCCTTGTCGTTGCCCCGGTAGCCCTGCTGGCCTTTCTGGCAGCGCTTCTGTTACGTCATGCGGATGTACCTCTGCCGGCTTCGCTCTCCGGCATGACCTTCTCCATTCATATTGGTGCTATTTTCATCAGCATCGGACTGATGGCTCTCAGCTTCGGGGCAGGACTCCTGTTCCTCTTTCAGGAGCGCACCATCAAATCCAAAAGCAGGCCGGCAGGATTTCAAAGGGATCTGCCAGCCCTGTCCTCTCTGGACAGAATCAACGCAGTCACCACAACGCTCGGCTTTCCGCTCTTTTCCATCGGCATTCTCTTTGGCTTTGTTTCGGCAAGGTTAAGCTGGGGAACACTTCTGTCTGGAGATCCCAAGGAACTGGTTTCTCTCGTTGTCTGGGGACTCTATGCATGGCTTTTTCATCAGCGTTTTGCACAGGGACGTCAGGGACGCCGTCCAGCACAGCTGGCAGTTGCCGTCTTCCTTTTCTGCGTACTTTCACTGGTCGTGGTAAATCTGGTTCTCCCTTCACATCATAATTTTCTGACAATCCCCAGCTGAGTTTCTTCACCCATGGAACAACAAATCTACCTTATCGGTCTTAATTACCGTACAGCAGGCGTTGAAGTTCGGGAAAAATTCGCCCTGACTGACCACTGTTCCCGAGAAAGCTGGGCCATTCCTCTGTATCCCGGACCGGAATGCCCTCTCAAGGCAACCAACAAAGAAACACAGCTCAACGAAGTTCTTATTCTCTCCACCTGTAATCGTGTGGAAATTCTGGCCATTGGCAAGGGAAATGTGGAAGATCTTGTTCTGGATGCCTGGGCCAGAGCCAAAGGGCATCAGGCTTCGGATCTGGCTCCCTATGTGTATATTCACAAGGGGGAAGCAGCCATAGAGCATTTGTTCACGGTAGCCTCCAGCCTGGACTCCATGGTTCTTGGCGAACCACAAATTCTTGGTCAGCTCAAGGAAGCCTACCGAAAATCCACGCAGGCAGGGACGGCCAAGGTTATCATCAACCGTCTGTTGCATAAATCCTTTTCCGTTGCCAAACGAGTCCGTACGGAAACAGGCATTGCGGCAAGCGCCGTATCGATCAGCTACGCAGCCGTAGAGCTCGCCAAACGCATTTTTGGCGATATGGGAAATCATCAGGCCATGCTGATTGGTGCAGGCGAAATGGCGGAACTTGCAGCAACACATCTCATCCAGGCAGGGATACGCACGGTTCTTGTCACCAACCGGACCTATGAGCGTGCTCGTGAACTTGCAACCCAGTTCCGAGGGGATGCCATTCCCTTTGATCAGATGATTTCTCATCTGGCGGATGTCGATATTGTCATCAGCTCAACAGGTTCTCCCGAGGCCATTATCCGTGCCAGGGACATTCGTGAAGTTCTGAAGCGGCGAAAGTACAGGCCCATGTTCTTTATCGATATTGCCGTACCGCGTGATATTGATCCTGACGTGAACAATCTGGACAGTGTCTATCTGTACGATATCGATGACCTCAAGGAAGTTGTGGAAGAGAATCTGGCGCACAGAAAAGAAGAAGCAGCCAAGGCCAGAGCCATTGTCCAGGAAGAGGTCCATTCCTTTATCAAATGGCTGGGTTCTCTGGCTCTCCAGCCTACAATCGTTGACCTGCTGCAACACTTTGAAAACCATGCACAGGAAGAACTGGGCAGGACGCTCAAACGACTGGGGCCCGTATCGGACGAAACCAGAGAAGCACT
>CAMLXE010000270.1 GCA_946490455.1 uncultured Desulfovibrio sp.
GGCATTTTCTGCCAGCTTTTTGTCCGTACTCAGTCTGTCGCCAACCATAACCATGTCTTCTTTGGCATATCGGGACAGAAGAGGTCCCAACACTGCTGGGTCCGGTTTTCCGAAAATATGTTGAGGACGCCGTCCCGTAGCGGTTTCATAGAGCGCCATAAAGCTTCCGGCATCTGGCAGTGGCCCCTTTGGAGAAGGGCAGACGAGGTCTGGATGTGTTGCCAGAAAGGCCACTTCCGGATGCTGAAGCAACAGTGCCGAATGAGCGAGCTTGGTGTAGTTCAGTTCTGTATCGTAGGCGAGAACAACCGCGTCCGCCATATCTTCGGAATCTTCTTCAAGAACGACAAGTTCCGGCATGTATTCTCTCAGGCAGGCGACAAAATCTCTGTTGCCAACAGGATAGACCGTCCGGATTCCATTGGTGCGCAAATGGATTACCAGTGGCGTGATCGGGGAGAGAAACTGCTCAAGTTTGACGGGTAGTCCCATTCTGGTCAGCTTGTTGACGTACGTTGCCGGCGCCTTGGATGTGTTGTTGCTGAGATAGTAGAAATCAATGTCATTCTGGTGGCGCAGAATGAAATCAACTGTCCCTCGAATGGGGATATCTCCAAGATATACGGTTCCATCCAGGTCCAGCACGAAACATTTTTTAGTCAGCATAGCATCCCTTCCGAAAAAAATTTTCCTAAAGGAAAAGTATAGAGAGACTTGTTTGTCCTGTCCAGAGGATATTCTGAGTTTTTATTACATACTATATCAATTAGTTTTGCATAAATACAAAGATCACTTTTGCCAAGGAGTCGTTCGTTCGAGATATCCGCACCGGTTGAGACGTTCGCAAGAATTGTGTATTCTGCGCACACTGAGAAAAAGGGGTATCCAAAGATGAGCAAGACTCTGGCACGGCATCAGGCTTTGCAGGAATTTCTGTCTGCACGTGGCTATGCCACCATAGAAGAACTGGCCCGCCATTTTGAAGTGACACCACAGACGGTCCGTAAGGATATCAATCTGCTGGCTGAATCTGGCAAGGTACAGCGGTTTCATGGTGGGGCGGGCATGGCTTCCGGTTCTGAAAACATTGTCTATGATGAACGCAAGACAATTTGTCTGGAAGAGAAGCGACGGATCAGCAGCCTGCTTGCAGCGCATATCCCCGATGGGGTGTCTGTCTGCATCAATATCGGTACGACAACAGAAGAAACGGCGCGTGCTCTTCTGGAACACAAGCATTTGCGGGTGGTCACAAACAGTCTGAATGTTGCGGCCATTTGCGCACGAAATCCATCGTTCGATGTTGTGGTTGCATGTGGTACGGTTCGCCACCGGGACAACGGTATCGTAGGGGCCAGCGCTGAACGGTTTATTCGTGAGTTTCGAGTCGATTATGGTATTATCGGCATATCGGGCATTGATGAGGCCGGTAATCTGCTTGACTATGACTATCGGGAAGTGGCGGTTGCCCGTACAATCATAGAATGTTCCAGACGTATTTTCCTGGTAACGGACAATTCCAAGTTTGGTCGTCCGGCCATGGTTCGAGTAGGGCAGCTTTCGGATCTGAATGCGCTGTTTACCAATGGGCCTCTGGAGCCGCGTTGGGAAAAGCTGATTCAGGAATCAGGCGTGGAACTGTTTATCGCATAGGTGCCTTTTCTCTCCGGTATTATCCATAAGTGCAGGGCGTGCAGGAACTTGCAGCTCCTGCATCCTTTTCTCATTTTCCTTTCAGTATCACTCGTTCCATCGAACTTTCTGAAGCCATCTCCACCCTTTTTTCATGGCCATAAACGGGACCTGGCTGCCTCTCGACCGAAATCGGCTTTTACGCTATCATGGAAAAAAACGGGGAGGGGCATGCTCTGTTTCTTGTCGTTTTTTCCCGTCCGGTTTTGTCCATTGTGGTCAAGGCCATTCCCCAACGGACGGGTTTTTCTGACATTGAACCGTGAGAGGACTCATGGAAAAGGAACATAAGGAAGCGCTTCAGGTTACCAAGGAAATCGTGGTCAAGTTTATTGAAGCTCAAAGGATTTCCCCCAGCAATTTCGCTGAACTTTTTCCTGCGATCTATAAAGTTGTACTCACAACGCTGGAAGAAGATACCTTGCAGGAAAAGCAGCAGTGAACATGGAAAGACAGCAGCCTCAGATACAGGATGAACATGCCGTTCGTGTATCCAGACTTTTTTCAGGTATTGTAAACTGGTATGATTTCCTGAACCGACTTCTCAGTCTCGGTTTGGATCAGGGATGGCGCAAGTGTCTTGCCGACCTTGTTTTTCCGGCTGCATCCGAAGCCGGCGGAAAGAAGGTTCTGGATCTTGCCGCAGGGACTCTGGATGTTGCGCTTGCCTTGCGCCACAGGTATCCCGGGGTGAAGGTTCTGGCAATGGATTTCTGTCCGCCCATGCTTGTCCGGGGGCAAAACAAGATTGTGGGAGAAAATACGGGAAAAGTGCTGCTGAGTGCTGCAGATGCCCGGTTTTTGCCTCTCCCTGACGGCAGTGTTGACGGGATTACCATGGCTTTTGGAATCCGTAATATTGCGCCTCGTTCGGCTGCCTTTGCAGAAATGCTGCGTGTTCTTGTCCCCGGTGGGCGGGCCTGTATCCTGGAATTTGGAACTGGCAGAAATCGGATATGGCTTGGTGTATATAATTTTTATCTGCGGTATATTCTGCCGCTGATTGGCAGATTGTCCGGAGATCCGGAGGCGTATAAATACCTCGCCAGAACGATTATGGAATTTCCTGATGCTGATAGCCTGAGTGCCGAAATGCACGCTGCCGGTTTTGCCAGAGTGTATCATATCCCTCTTTGTTCAGGTATTGTCTGTATCCATCTTGCCGAAAAGGCATAATATTCTGTATTCAGAAATGCAAAGAGCCTCTTCCTGTGAAGAGGCTCTTTTTTTGAGCAGACTCCAGAAAAGATTTGTTCTGAACGGTCAGCCGGAATTCGGGCAGAGCCTGTTGCTACTGCTTCGCCTTCTGTTCCGTTTCTTCCATAAAGATTTCCCATACGGTGACAAAGAAGACAGCAATGGTCGGTCCGGTAACAAATCCATCCATGCCAAACAGCATAAAGCCGCTCAATGTCGAGAGAAGAACCAGAAAGTCCGGGAGTTTTGTGTCGCGCC
>CAMLXE010000271.1 GCA_946490455.1 uncultured Desulfovibrio sp.
CTACGCTGAAAAGCATTATCCAGACATACTTCCCTATATCTCGACCACACGCTCGCCACAGCAGGTCTTTGGCTCTCTGGCGCGCACCTATCTACCTGAAAAAATGGAAATTCCAGCCAACAAGATCCGCGTCATTTCCATCATGCCCTGTACGGCCAAAAAGGATGAGGCTGCCCGCCCCAATTTCCAGAATCGTGGATACCCCGATGTCAATGTGGTATTGACCATCCGGGAATTTGCCAGGCTTCTTCGCCGTCAGGGAATCGATATCGGCAAGCTGGAACCCTCGGACTTTGACAATCCGTTCATGAGTGAATCCACTGGAGCCGGAACCATTTTCGGATCTACCGGCGGTGTCATGGAAGCAGCGGTACGCACGGTCTATCATGCCGTCAACGGTACGGAACTTGAACAGATCGAACTTACGCCTCTGCGGGGTCTGGACGGTGTTCGAGAAGCCGTCATCGACCTCAGCAATGGAACGCAAGTCCACGTCGCCGTCTGTCATGGACTCAAAAATGCCGGTAAAATCGTTGAACAGGTGCTTGCAGGCAACAGTCCCTATCACTTCATCGAAGTCATGGCCTGTCCGGGAGGCTGCATTGACGGCGGCGGAACCTGCCGTGTCAAAAACGACTATCAGCCACATGCGGCAATCCGTCAGCAGGCCCTCTATTCCATTGATCGCAAGAAATACTTCCGGCAGTCCCATAACAACAGGCAGGTACAGAAGCTTTATGCCGAATTCCTTGAACGCCCCAATTCTCCACGGGCACACGAGCTTCTGCACACCGACTACACGGATCGCAAACAGCATGCGGAAAGTTCCATCAGGGAACTGTGGAGCAGGTTGACATTGACAGACTGAAGTGGTTAACCCAGCTACCTCATATTTCTATCTCATTGCATACTGTGCCTCACGTGATTCCGTCCTAATAGGGGCTGACTTCTGTCATGAAGTTGATTCCCTCATGCAGGGCGCACTGAAACACCTTTCAGAAGGTATGATTTCCCTACAGGGCACAGTCCCATACTGCTGTGCCAATCGAGGAGAAGATCGTATGAACGTTGATGACATCAAAACTGTCTGCAATCTCGGTACGGGAACCATGGGCTTCGGAACCGCACTGCTCTTTGCCATGAAGGGGTATGCCGTTCGCATGTTCGGACGTTCCGATGCCAGCATCGAGCGGGGATTTGCGAGCATCAGAGAAGCCCTGAACATGTACAGGGAAAATGGTCTGGTTACCGAAGAGGCGATTCCCGCTATTTTGGGTCGGATTACAGGCTGTACGACACTGGAAGAAGCAGCAGAACATGCCGATTTTGTCATCGAATCCATTGCAGAGAACCTTGAAATCAAGCGCAGCGTCTGGGCACGCATGGAAGAACTGACAGGACCGGAAACCATCTTTGCAACCAACACATCGGGACTCAGCCCATCCAGGATTGCTGACTCCCTGAAGCGCAAGGACAAGTTTGTGGTCGCCCACTTCTGGAACCCACCTCATCTTGTACCGCTTGTGGAAGTGGTTCCCGGTGAACACACGTCTCAGGAAACGGTTGATGTCACATGGAAGCTTATTGAAAAAATTGGCAAGAAACCTGTGGCGCTGAAACGGGAAGCGCTGGGATTCATCGGCAACAGACTGCAACTCGCTCTTCTGCGTGAAGCACTCTATATTGTCGAACAGGGGATTGCTACACCTGAAGCCGTGGATACTGCCGTAAAATACAGCATTGGACGGCGCCTTGCCACAACAGGGCCGCTGGAATCTGCCGACCTTGGTGGACTTGATATCTTCTATTCTATCGCATCCTATCTGAATGCTGATCTCTGTAACGCCAGCGAACCTTCCGAAACGCTCAAGAAAGCTGTGGAAAACAACACGCTTGGAGCCAAGACAGGAACTGGTATCTATGCATGGACACCTGAATCACTGGCCAATATCAAACGCACCCGTGAAGACAATCTGGTGGAATGGCTGAGAAAGGACCGGACGCAAACCTTCTAGTCCTTCCTTGGGGACATCCATCAGATTCCCGTCCATGAACTACTTTTCCGGACCTGTAGCCGCAGATCAAGTCAGCGGCTATCGGTCCGGAATCTTTATCACGCTGTTTGCGCATACGGTTCTTGCGGGCCGCTATGCTATGCACAGATTTCAGAGAGCCAATTAACAGCAACAGCCTGTCCCTATTCTGTTTCCTCAGTTAATTCTGACCACATCCCCTTGCATTCGTTTCTTTTTTGGGCATGGTCTGCCTTTCAGACAGTTCTCAGGGCATCCACTCCACAATTCCCTCCAGCGGATTTCTCTTCAGCCAGGACTCAAAGGCTTCCCTTGTCCGGACACCATCCCGGATAACAGCCTGACAAAAGGCAATACCAGGAATTCCACCGCCCATTTCATCTTTCAGACGCAGGATAGTTTCCCTTGTTTCCGGCGTAAGGACAGCAGTCAGCCGGTCTGCAACGCGTTCAAAATACCCATCATAGCGTGACCCCCTTACAATATGAATCATGTCGATGGTCCACTCCACATCCGCATCCAGAATACGGCAATGCCACTCAAGACACTGTTCAATACCTTGCAGCCCGTTGACATACGTTATGGACAGGACATCCCGCCTTGCGGCAAGTTTTCCCATGAGGGCAAAATCCTGCTCCACATCAATCCGTTCAGAATATATATGGATATCGATATCCCGATGAGCCATGAGCAGACCTGTCCGCAGGGAGCCTACAATATGCAGTTCAGCCCCGATGGAATGCCACAGTTCACGAATCCCCAGTCTGGCTATGATGCTCCAGGCTGTTTGCTGATTCCGGGTTGCCCGAGCCAGCAAGTCCCTGTCATCTGCCGTTGTTGTGATGTCCATTCTCTTTTTCTCAGCTCTCAAGCCAGGACAGCTCAAGAAGCAGCGCCTGAATGTCATTGATCAGCTTGCAGGTATGGTATCCATCTGCGGCGGCATGATGCACAAAAACCGAAAAGGGCAGTCGGATGACGCCATCACGTTCAAAAAAGCGGGCAAAGGTAATGATGGGGAAAAGCATCTGCGATTCACTGTAGGTATCATTGCTGTAGGCAGAAAAGGACAGCCACGGTGCTGATGTCATGGGGCAACAGTTTTCGGGCCG
>CAMLXE010000272.1 GCA_946490455.1 uncultured Desulfovibrio sp.
GTTCTGCATACCGGGCATGATCGCCATGCAGGAACGCCAGTCTATTTTGATGCACCCTTTCTGACTCCTGACGGCATGGAATTCCTTATTTCACTTAATCCCAAGGCCATCGGCGTCAATGCACCTACCGTCGATGATCGTCGGACAAGCACACGTCCCATTCATAAGGGGTTGCTTGCACGGCGTATTGCGATTATCGAAGGCGTCGCCAATACGGCACCGCTTGTGGGAAGAAAATTTTTCTGTACGGCGCTGCCTCTCAAACTTGTGGGCTGTACGGGGTCTCCCGTACGGGTTGTTGCCTTTCTGGAGGCGTGAACCAGATATGAAGGATACGTCTGCAAGACAGGCATAGGCCGTTTCTGGGCATTATGGCAGCAGACGCTGCAGAGCAGGGCAACGCATTCATGCCCTGCTTTTTTCGTATGTTCTGCGCTACAGAAAACGATAAAATTTTTTGTCAACAAAAAAAGGACGTATGGAAATTTTCCATACGTCCCTAAAATTTCTGGTGCGGCTGGAGAGATTCGAACTCCCGGCCTACAGGTTCGTAGCCTGTTGCTCTATCCAGCTGAGCCACAGCCGCATCCGAAAAAGAGGTCTATCTCGACTTGCCTGTTCCGTCAAGTGTTTTTTGGGTGGTTTGTAACTATTTTTTTACAGGCTTTGGATCTCCCTATTCTTTTTGAAAAAAAGTGAGTTGCATCCGAGCAGGATCTGTTTTTCAGTTCTTGTCGGTACCGTTTCCTTCGTCAACATGTGTAATCAGCGTTACCGGTTCCTTGAACCTTTTACGCAGGCTCTTGCGGCATCGCTCAACCTTTTCGATCTCTATGGGGCAAGGAGCTGTTGCATGAATATGCAGCTCAATGCCGTCAGGGCCGCGCAGAAATTCTGCCGCTGTCACAACCTGGCAATGGCTGCGATCCAGGCGTTCTGCGAGAATCAGAAACATGGAGAGAAGGCGGACTTCCTCTCTGATTCCTTCATCCAGGCTCAGAAAGAGTGGCGATTTACGCGAGGGGCGCTTGCGATGGAAATAGGCTACCGAAGCCATAATTTCGATTTCTCTTTCAGTAAAGCCGAGCAATTCCGTATTACGGATGAGGTAGTAACTGTGGGCATGATGTCTGGAGAAAGAGATGAAGATGCCGATATCATGCAGGAGAGCTGCGTAATAGAGCAGATTACGCAGGGTCACATCGGCCGTATGCAGATTTTGCCTTTGTGCACTGTCAAACAGTTCCAGTGCCAGTTTGGCCACATGCCGGGAGTGGACTTCTTCGAAACGACAATAGCGTGCAAGCTGCAATACGCTATCTTCCCGCACGGAGTTTCCCCTGTGTGTCGTTCCGGGTTGCGTTCTTATCAGGTAGTCCACGAGTACGCCGTTTTGCAGATTGCGATTGCTGACTTCCAGGCTTTCAAAACCCTGCTCTTCCATGAGTGTCTGAAGAATGGCTGCACCGGGAATGATGACATCGGCACGGTTGGGGTTCATACCGGGTACCGATTTGCGCTCCTCCACCGTCATGGCACACAGTTCCCGAACGACCTTGCATAGCGTATCATACCGGAGAATGGTACGGGATATGGGCCCCTTGTTTCGTCCTGTCCGCTGCAGTTCGTCCTGTTCATGGGCCGCTGCAATTTCCGCAAGATTTTGAATCGTTCCCGAGCTTCCGACGGCCCCCAGAATGTCAAAGGCACCAAGCCGCTGGAAGGCATGCAGAGATTCATTCCGGATATAGCGTTGCAGAGTCGCGTAGCGGTACGGAGATACGGGGCCCTTCTCTCCCTCAAAGAACAGGTTGGCAAGCCTGACACAGCCGAGTTTGAGTGAATCCAGACTGCGTAGTTCATTGTCTGCCACAATCAGTTCTGTACTGCCTCCCCCGATATCAACAAACAGCCGTAAGTTGCCATCAGGTTCCATACCGCTGGAGACGCCAAGATAGATGAGTCGTGCTTCTTCACGACCAGATACGGGGGTAAGGAGGATACCCGTTTTTTCCTGCACTCTGCGAATGAACTCAGGACCGTTTTCCGCATCGCGGACGGCAGCTGTGGCAATGGCAACAATTTCGGATGCGCCATACACGGTACACATGTCCGCAAAGCCGCGTAAGACAGCAATGGTACGGGTCATGGTCTCTTCCTGCAGCCGGTTGTGCAGAAAGCCCCCTTCGCCAAGACGGACCATATGTTTGACCTGATTGAGAACGGCTACACTCCCGTCAGAAAAGATACGCACAAGCAGCAGACGGACCGAGTTGCTGCCAAGGTCGATGATACCGACAACTTTTCCCGGAACGCTCGGCGTTATTGAGGCAGACATACGAGCTTTGGCTCCTTCTTGAAGACTCTGGCAAAAAGACCACCCTTTTCCTTGCAGCGTTCAGCTTCTTCAGTGCAGTCCTCCGTACAGGTCGCTTGCAGAATAATTTTGTTTTTGCCAACTGTTACCGTAAAGTCCTGAATGATGCCCTTATGGGAATAATCCAGGGCATCTGCCAGACGCAACAGGGCTGCCGCCTTGCGCAGCATTTCCTGCTGCGGGCGTTTCAGCATGGCAAAACGGGGATGCTTGCGCGAGGGCACTGCCTTTCGATGATAGCGGGCGAGCAGAGCCACCCAAGGGCGGTCGTCATCGGAGATGGGCAGGGAAAGATCCTCATCGATAATTCGCATACTGGTCTTGTGGTGTCCCTTTCGACCTTCCAGCCAGCCAAGATCATGCAGACAGGCGGCCAGATGGAGCCTTCTGCCCCATTCTGGAGAAAGTCCATGCAGGGCTTCCAATTCCTTGAACAGGATATCTGTATAGGCGGCAACACGCTGTCCATGTTCCAGAATTTCACGCATGGTGGGAGAGTCTGGAATGGCACCCGGCAAATCCTTTTCCGAAGGCCTGCTGTCTGCGTCAGCACGCGGAGCGGGTGCAGAAGTGACAGAATTGTCTTTTTCAGATGCGGGCTGAAAAGTCGGCTGGGCTGAATCTGTCCCGAGACCCTGTTCTGGAGTTTGGGGCCTGATGGGTGCAGACGTCATTGCCGGGGGCGTTATTTCAGGGGGCGTATTCCGGGAAGACGGACTGGAATCTGCTTCCTTATTGGAAACGGTTGCCTTGTCCTTTGAGGCCGG
>CAMLXE010000273.1 GCA_946490455.1 uncultured Desulfovibrio sp.
TCAAGCATCTTTTCCAGCTTTGCAGCCGAAATACCGGAAACTTCAAGAAGTCTTTCAGGTTCCTCATCAAAAATTCTGAATGTCGCTTCACCAAATTTTTTGACAATCCGCTCGGCGATTCCTTTCCCCACGCCCTTGATAAGCCCGGAAGACAAATACAGTTTGATCCCCTCAACGGTAGCCGGAAGCAGGCTTTCAAAGGAACTCATCTGCAACTGACGTCCAAAACGGGGATTGTTGGCCCACCTGCCTCTGACCAGAAGCGAACTTCCAATCTGCGGACTTCCCATATAACCGGTCACCGTCACGAGATCGAGATCATCCTTTCCTTCAGGACGAACTCGAAATACGGTATATCCATTCTCTTCATTATGAAAAACAATGCGTTCCAGTGTTCCCCTGACTTCTGCACTGTCATCGGGCGGATTAAGTCTGAGTTGCGTCATGCACGCTCTCCATCTCTGGTCATGCGCCGTTGCAGAAGCAAGGCATCTGCCAGGGTCAAAGCCGTCATGGCTTCCAGAACGGGAACAATACGTGGAATCGCACAGATATCATGCCGACCGCCAACCCTCAGAGAGACAGGCTGACCATTCCGGTCCACACTGTGCTGTTCCCGAGCAATGGAAGGAATTGGCTTGACTGCAACCGTCAGAACAATGGGCTGTCCGCTGGAAATTCCGCCCAGAATGCCTCCGCAATGATTGGTTGAAGGATTTCCGGGGTTGAGAGCGGTGCCTCCGGGGAACAGCGCGTCATTATTCTGGCTGCCCAGACTGCGTGCCGCTGCAAAGCCGTCGCCTACTTCTACTCCCTTCACGGCGCCGACACTCATCAAGGCCATGGCAAGCACGGCATCCAGCTTGTCGAAAACAGGCTCCCCAAGTCCTGCCGGCACATTGAAAGCCTCAATTCTGACAACGCCACCAAGGGTATCGCCCTGTCCACGGACACTGCGAACCCGATTTTCCCAGATTTCAACTATCTCATCACAGGGGGCACAATAGGGACGCCCTGCCGCTGCGTCGCGTGACGCAAAAGAAGCTTCAGGAGCCACAATGCCTCCAAGCTCCTGTGTATAGGCTCTGATACGGATTCCCGAACGCGCCAGCAGCGCTCGTGCTATGGCTCCACCCGCCACACGGGCAACCGTCTCCCGACCCGAGGACCGCCCACCTCCACGAAAATCACGGATTCCATATTTGGCATCATACGCCATGTCGGCATGCCCGGGGCGCCAAATTTCTGCCAGAGGACCGTAATCTCCCGAACGCTGATTGGTATTTTCTATACTGAAGGCAATGGGAGTCCCTGTTGTCTGCCCCTCAAAGACACCAGACCACAACCGCACCTGATCCGGTTCCTTTCGCGTGGTTCCACCAGTTCCAGATCCCGGACGACGCCGATCAAGCTCGTGCTGAATCATTTCCTCGGAAATGGGGACACCGGACGGACATCCGTCAACGATGCCTCCAAGCCCCACACCGTGCGATTCTCCAAATGTGGTCAGCCGAAAAAGCCGTCCAAATGTATTGCCACTCATTGGAACTCCTTCCTTCACACCAATCAGAGTACCTGTCATTCAACTGCAGGACTTCATGCTGTACGAACTATTTCAGTCCGGTAATGAAGCCGTTCGGATAAAGTCCTTTACAGGTACGGTGTTGCTACTATAGAAATAACAGCCGCACAATGCAAAGAGAAACGATACTCCCAATATACCAAAGTCAAGTCACGCGGTAATTTCATCAGCATAAAGGAACAAGCATGTCCTGTGACGTATTGACCATAGGTCTCGCCGGACTCGGCACCGTTGGCAGCGGTTTTGTCCACCTGCTTTCTGAAAACAAGGAAGAACTCCGGGCTCGAACCGGTTGTGATATTCGCCTGAAAAGCGTTGCCGTACGGGATACCACCCGCCAGCGCAATCTGCCTGATGGTGTTCAACTGCTGAATGACCCCATGCAGCTGGCCACAGATCCTGAAATTGATGTGGTCATCGAACTGATGGGAGGGATTGAAACAGCCAAACAGCTGATTGCCCGCAGCCTTGAAAATGGCAAGCAGATCATTACAGCCAACAAGGCCCTCCTTGCCGAAGAGGGAGCCTGCCTGTTCAGGCTGGCCGAAGAAAAGAAGGCTGCCCTGCGCTATGAAGCCAGTGTCGCAGGAGGTATTCCCATTGTGGAAACCCTCAAGGAAAGTCTCACCGGCAATCGGATAAACTCCCTTGAAGGTATTCTGAATGGTACCGGGAACTATATTCTTTCCGAAATGACAAGCAAAGGGAGAACGTTCGATGCTGCCCTGGCTGATGCGCAGGAAAAGGGCTATGCCGAAGCAGATCCGACTCTCGATATTGATGGCTATGATACTGCACACAAGCTTGTTCTGCTCATCCGGCTGGCCTGGGGCGTTGACTATCCCTATACGGAAATGCCTATTCGCGGCATCCGCAATCTGGACCGTATGGACATAGAATTTGCCCGCGAATTTGGGTATCGAATAAAATTGCTGGGCCGGGCCAAAATGCGCAATGGACAGCTTGAAGCCGGAGTCTTTCCCACTCTGGTCAACCATACCTATCTGCTGGCTCGGGTTGGCGGAGCCTTTAATGCCGTTCGCCTGGAGGGCAACGCCGTAGGCTCACTCTTCCTGCATGGTCTCGGTGCCGGCAGTCTTCCCACCGCCAGCGCCGTACTGGGCGACCTTGTTTCCATTGCCCGCCACAACAACCGACTCAATTCCGGCTTCTATCAGCAGGTTCTGCCCAAGGCCAACATTCTGCCTCCCGAGCAGGCATGCAGTACCTACTACATGCGTTTCATGGTCAAGGATGATCCCGGCGTTCTCAGAGACCTTGCAGGCGCCCTCTCCGATCAGGGCGTCAGTATTGCTCAGGCCATTCAGAAAGGTCAGAGCGAGGGGGCAGTCCCGCTTGTCTTCATGACACATGAGGCCAGTGTGCAGGCAGTGAGCAAGGCTGTTGACAATATGCGCCGGGCTGACTTTCTGCTGGCTCCGGCCATCTGCTATCGGGTCATGGGCTAAGAGAGTCCATTCCTCCACTTTATAGAATACAGGAACGGAGCCCATCCCCCTCCCCGGTTTGTGCGCGTCGTTTTTTTGGGGGTCCTCCCTTTT
>CAMLXE010000274.1 GCA_946490455.1 uncultured Desulfovibrio sp.
TTCCCGGTCAACGGCAAGAGCCTTGCCTGCGGGGACACGCACCATGTCGGCCACGGCCATAAGTTCACTTCCAAGCTCTCGCATTTCCTGTTTGAGCAGTCCTATCCCGGAAGTCAGTTCGTCCGAGCGCAGAGAGTTTGAGCAGACAAGCTCGGCAAGATTCCGGCTTGTATGGGCCGGTGACATGGTTTCGGGCTTCTGTTCAAAAAGGGTAACGGAAATTCCGCGTCTGGCAAGCTGGAGAGCGCATTCACAACCGGCCAGACCGGCTCCGACGATGGCGATATGTTGTTCCATGCTGTGTGCTTCAGGGTTGATGTTTGTGAAGACATGGGCAGCATGCCAAAACATGCGTCCATGGTCGAGGAGAAATTGGGGACCCGATCAGAAAATTTTGTTGACAGGACGTTCTGGTGTCATGCTTGCCCCATGTGACCATTTTAAGTATACTTCTCTCGTTTCTGTTCATACTTAACCATTCTGGAGTGTTCCATGGATTTCTTCTGGTTTTTTCTTGGTATTATTGCTGTTGTCTGCGGTCTGCGTCATATCAAGAAAAGCTGCCCCAATCCCTTTTTCATGGGCAAATAGGTAGGCATATCCTTGCGTCCTGCAGCTGAGGCCTTTCCTGAAAGAGAGGAGGTCTCTTTTGTTGTGCCCGAGGTTATGCAGGGCTGGCGTCTGGACAAGGCCCTGGGGGAACTGTTTGCTGATGCTGTTCGATCCGGTATGGGAAGCTCCATATTACGGGATCTGGCAACGCAGGGGGTTCGGGCTCGGAGGCGCCTTTGCGATCGTGGGTTGGTTCTGGTCGGAGGACGACCAGGAACTCCCGGGTTGAAAGTGCGCGCAGGGCAGAGCATTGTCCTGTTGGCAGATCCTGAACAGGAACTCGCCAGCTCTCTGGTCAGACGAATTTCTCAGAAAGCGAACGAAGTCCCCACAGAAAATCAGCCTTTCATTGTGCATAGCGAGAATGGACTTGCGGCTCTGTTCAAACCTGCAGGCATGCATTCGGTCGCGCTGGCGGGAAGTGCTGCCCTGAGTCTCGAATCGTTACTGCCTGCCTTATTGCCAGATTGTGGTGAGGCTTTTCCATATTTGCTGAATCGGCTTGATGGCGCTACCTCCGGGCTTGTGATGACTGCCCTGAATGAAGAAGGGGCACACTTCTGGAGACGTTCGGAACTAATTGGAAAAATTGACAAATGTTATCTTGCAGTCATCGAAGGGCAGCCTCTCTATGATTTTACCGTAAAAAGGCGTCTTGATACCAATGGACGTATCCGTACCCGGGTTCGGCATGCCGATGATCCGGATATAAACCGACATACGTCCGTTACGTTGCTCGCCCCCTTTTCAGCTGCCGCTGCGCCTGCCCTTTTCCCTGGACTTGACCCTTCTCTTCCCCTGACTCTGGTAGGCTGTTCGATTCACAGGGGAGCCAGACATCAGATTCGGGCACACCTTGCCGCCGCAGGGCATCCTTTGCTCGGTGATACCCTGTATGGTTCGTCTCAGCCTTTTGAAAGGAGTTTCCTGCTGCACCATGGGGCAGTGTCTCTGCCGGAATTTTCGGCTTCCTGTCTTCCTTTCTGGCTTTCCTTGCTGCCAGAGGCCGCGCGTCACGCGGGAGCTTCCTGGCTTCAGCACACAATTTTTGTCTAGTATCATAGAAATCAGATCTGTCCTTCTTGGATGAAGCATTGTCCGCAGTACTGCCCCGTGAGAGTTGTATCTGCGGGCTTCAATTTTTTTCCTTGCCTGTTTTCGAATTTTCGATTGGAGGGAAAAACAATATTCCTTTTCGCGCTCTACCAAGTCATATATGAAAATTTTTGTCTATTTTATCCATCAGTTCCGCTAAAAATCTTTTTGATTCCGGTCTTGAGAGATACCCATCCTTCTATGGTTACAGGGAAAAGTTGGAGATTTGTTTTTACGAAAGTCTTTTTGGCGATTATTTCGACAGGTTGCCTCTATTCGTGGATTCCTGTAAAGATTGATTGTTTCCTCAATGAATGCTTGCAGTCGCTGTCAAGGTGCCATCAGTCGTCCGCGGCTGCTTTTACTCGGTCAGCAACCTTTTGGGAGGGTTCATGTTTGCGCACCTTTTGCCTCACTCCGTTCCATTTTTTGAATTACTGGAGGAGCAGAATAAGATCATCCGAAATATGGCAACCTGCCTCTGCCATGTAACCGACATGAAAAATACGGAAGAAAATCTGAAACAGATAAATGTGCTGGAGGAAGAAGCTGACTCGTTAAACCGAAAAATTACCTGGCATCTTTCACAGACATTCATTACCCCCATTGATCGCGAAGATATTCATGCGATTAACCTTGCTCAGGAACGGGTGGCAGACGGTTTGCAGAACCTCGCCAGCCGTGTTTTTGTATGTGGCGGTTCATATCCCCGTTTTTCCACAAAGATGATTATCCAAAATTTGTCTGGGATGCTTGACGATACGCAGGTCATGCTTGAAGAACTGGCCAAGAAAAAGGATTTCTCTGCAGTGCTTCATTCCTTGAAGACGCGTAAGGCCGACTGTGAAATGCTTCAGGCAGCAGGCCGGGCAGAAATGATGGAAAGCGAGATGGATTCCTTTGAAAAGGTGCGCAATGTCATCGTCTGGAGTCAGGCCTATGACAGACTTGAGCATGTTGTAGATCTCGCATCCGATCTTGCTGATACCCTGGAGCAGGTGGTACTCAAGTATGTTTGAGATACCGCTCCTTCTTATTGTCATTATCCTTGTCGCTCTGGTATTTGACTTTACCAATGGCGCACACGACTGTGCCAATGCAATTGCCACTGTTGTTTCCACAAAGGTACTGTCGCCACGTACGGCTGTCATAATGGCCGCTACACTCAATCTGGTGGGCGCATTTCTTGGAACGAAGGTGGCTACGACTCTGGGAAGTGGCATTGTCAATCCTGACATGGTTGCGAGCTGCCAGCCTCTGGTTCTTGCCGCATTGTTTGGCGCCATAGGATGGAATCTGATTACATGGTACTTTGGTATTCCTTCCTCCTCCTCGCATGCGCTGATTGGAGGGCTGATGGGAGCAGCCGTGGCCTTTGCCGGAATGGAGACCCTGAATGGGGGCAGCATCGTGGAGAAGATTCTCCTTCC
>CAMLXE010000275.1 GCA_946490455.1 uncultured Desulfovibrio sp.
AGTTCCTCGGCAAGGACCTGAGCGTTTTTGATGACCTGAGCCTGATAGGTCTTGAATCTTGGCATGAGCGCTTCACCAAAGGCAACGGCCTTGGCTGCGATCACATGCATGAGCGGACCGCCCTGAATACCGGGAAAAATCTGGCTGTTCAAAGCCTTTCCATATTCCTCGGACGAAAGAATCATACCTCCACGAGGTCCACGCAGAGTCTTGTGCGTCGTTGTCGTCGTGACATGAGCATATCCGATTGGAGAAGGATGGAAGCCCGTGGCGACCAGACCCGCAATATGGGCCATGTCCACAATAAGCTTTGCGCCAACTTCATCGGCGATGGCCCGGAATCTTGGAAAATCTATCTTTCTGGGGTAGGCACTTGCCCCGGCTACGATAGCGGCCGGACGATGTTCCTTGGCCAGCCTTTCCACCTCTTCATAGTCGATGGTCCCGGTTTCACGCTTGACTCCATAGGATACGATATTGAACAGGCGACCAGAAAAGTTGACAGGACTCCCATGGGTCAGATGACCACCGTGCGACAGATTCATGCCCAGAACGGTATCACCCGGTTTGATCAGGGCAAAATAGGCAGCCATGTTGGCCTGACTGCCGGAGTGGGGCTGCACATTGACATAATCGCAGCCAAACAACTGCCTGGCACGATCTATGGCAAGATTTTCTGCGATATCAACAAACTCGCAGCCGCCATAATACCGTTTCCCCGGGTAACCTTCTGCGTACTTGTGCGTCAAAATGCTTCCCTGAGCTTCTCTCACGGCTGAGGAGACAAAATTTTCCGAAGCAATGAGTTCAAGCTTGCTCATTTGACGATTGCTTTCCAGAACAATGGCCTGAGCCAGTTCGGGATCCTGAAGCAGAATATGATCCATCGGTCGTTCTCCAAGGGCGGGGTCTCCGCCGTTCAGGGGTTAAGCAGTATACTTCTTGAAAAGCAGACTTCCATTTGTACCACCGAACCCAAAGGAATTGGACAGGGCGTATTCCGGATCAAGCTGTTGCGGGCCTCTGGTCATATAATTCAGGTCACAGTCCGGATCCGGGGTCGTGTAGTTGATCGTTCCGGGAACAATGCCGGTGTGAAGCGCAAGAACAGAGAAAACAGCCTCGACACCACCCGCAGCGCCAAGCAAATGGCCAGTCTGAGACTTGGTAGAGCAGATGGCCATATCGTAGGCATGCTGACCGAATACCTGCTTGATGGCGTTGGTTTCGCAAAGGTCATTCAAATGAGTGGAGGTTCCATGCGCATTGATGTGATCTACCGCATCAGGACTGACCCCGGCATCCTCCAGCGCGCGACGCATGGAAGCAATCATACCCTTGGCATCATCACGGGGGGCCGTCATATGGAACGCATCATCCGAAGCGCCAACCCCCACGAGTTCGGCGTAGATCCTGGCTCCACGGGCCTGTGCATGTTCCAGTGTTTCCAGCATGACGAAACCAGCTCCTTCACCCATGACAAAGCCGTCACGATCCTTGTCAAAGGGCCGGGAAGCATGCTCAGGATCGTCATTGTGGGATGTGGAGAGCGCCTTCAGGGCGGTAAATCCGGAAACCCCCATGGGGGTCACCGTAGCTTCCACACCTCCGGAGATGCAGGCATCACAGCGTCCCAGAATCAGGTCGCTGTAAGCCATGGCGATTGCATGTGTCCCCGAAGCGCAGGCACTGGTCAGGACCATGTTGGCCCCCCTGGCTCCAACCGTAATGGCCACCTGCCCGGGCGCCATATTGGAAATCAGCATGGGAATCATGAAGGGGGAGACCTTGTTCGGCCCGGCGTCAACAAGCTTTGAGTGAAAGACTTCGATGGTATGCAGACCTCCAAGGCCTACTCCGAGAATGACACTGACACGCTCCGCATTACTGTCATCAATAATGAGGCCAGAGTCCTTCATCAGCATATTGCCGGCGGCCACCGCAAACTGCACAAAGCGATCCATGCGCCGTGCCTGTTTGGAGGAGATGGAATACGCTTCGGGGGAGAATCCCTTTACTTCTCCGGCAATACGGGCGTCAAAACCAGTGGCGTCAAATAGCGTGATAGGCGCGATACCAGATTTGCCGGCCAGGAGATTTTTCCAGCTCTCGTCCGCAGTACCGCCCAGAGGTGTCAATGCGGAAATACCGGTTACAACGACGCGTTTGCGGTTCATGTATACCCCTCGATGAAAAAGTGCTTGAGCGCCTCATGAGCCTGGCCATAAGACGCTCTTCCAATATCCGATCTATGCCGGTAACTGACGACTGCGGGACGGATTCCGTCAAGTCAAAAACAAAGCAGCCTGATCCCCGTCGTCGCATTACCAGACCTAGTTCGTGTGGCTTTCCACGTAATCAATGGCATCCTTGACCTTGAGGATTTTCTGAGCGTCTTCGTCAGCAATCTCAACGTCAAAGGCTTCTTCCATTGCCATGATCAGTTCGGTCAGGTCCAGCGAGTCCGCGCCGAGGTCCTCGACAAAAGAGGCTTCGGGCTTCACTTCTTCGGCAGAAACGCCGAGCTGTTCCATGATGATTTTCTTGACTTGTTCTTCAGCGGACATCTGGGACTCCTTACCATTTTTCTCGGTTCAAGGAAAAAGTGCCATTCTCTGGCGCGTTCCATTCCAACAATAAGATGCCTTCCCTCCATGTTGAGAAGAAAGGCAGTTTATTAACAGTATAACCCGCCATTGACAGCGAGAATCTGTCCTGTGATGTATCCTGCCTCGGGTGAGGCCAGAAAAGCGACTGCCTGTGCCACATCATCCGGAGTTCCAAGCCGCTTCAGAGGAATGGCTGCCGCATAGCTTTCCCGAATTTCCGGAGACAGTCCGGCTGTCATGTCGGTTTCGATGAAGCCGGGAGCAACGGCATTCACAGTGACGTTTCTGGCTCCAAGTTCCTTGGCCGCCGATTTGGTCATGCCGATCAGTCCCGCCTTGGCAGCGGAATAGTTCAGCTGTCCGGCATTGCCCATCTGACCGACTACCGAAGCGATATTGACGATACGCCCATACCGCTGCTTGGTCATGAGCTTGGCAGCTTCACGCAGACAGACAAAGGAGCCTTTCAGATTGGTCTGAATGACCAGATCAAAATCCTCGTCCTTCATGCG
>CAMLXE010000276.1 GCA_946490455.1 uncultured Desulfovibrio sp.
TCCCACTACCACCTCAAGATAGCGTGTCTACCAATTCCACCACCTCGGCGCGAAGAAATGTATATGCGAAACAAACCGCTCTGGCAAGTCTTTTTTTGCAAGAAAAAACTTTTTTCCTGCAGATATTTTTCCTTCCAGAAATGATGCAAATAAAAATATTTATTTTCAGTCAATTATCGTTTTATTGGTTTCAGACAGAAGAACAGCAACCATTCAGCAGGAACAGCGCAGCAGCTTGTTTCCGTCACGGAACAGAATCTGCATCTTGTCCGGAGGCAAGAGTTCCTGCACAACACCTGTTCCAAACTTGGGGTGTTCAACGACATCCCCCACAGCGAATTGTTCATGCATGGAGTAAGGTCTGGCTTCAGCCAGCGTCTGATTCATGGAACGCTGCCATGCCTGTTCTATTTCAAGAACCGCCTTCTGTGTCTTGGAAAGAGTATTTCTTGTAGAACCTGGTGCAGATGAAGCAGCTTTTGCTGTACTGACGGCCTCCTTGCGATCGCTCCCGGCCCGAACACGACAGACAGTATTCTTCGCTTGAGACTGTTTTGCTGCAACAGGTGGGTAATACTTATGTACACTTCCACAGGCGCAACATTCAACCTTAACGATTTCTCCTCCAACCAATGCCACGATGACGTGACCGGTAACATCATTGCAACGGGTACAACGGGCTTCGATACGATCCCCAGGCCCTGGCAAACCAGCCATACAAACTCCTTCTGAACACTCGGCATGAAAAAGCCGGACCAAGTCCGGCCAAGATAAAACCTGACAAATTCGGCTACAGAGTACCCTCTCGACACCGAGATTGATTATAATACACCTTAGAAATCCGCGTGACAAGAGCGAAAAAGGAGAAAAAACAACAGTACCTGATCCGTTCCAGATTCTTTTCCCTAGCTCTTGAATATTCGACTCCCTTCACACTCTTCATTTGCCAGAAACGACGTAACCTTTCAGATCAGAGGAATGAATTATCTGAAATGAAAGCACACTCTATCCTGTAGTCTCCGTTTGCAACTGTCCGCAACAGAATAATAAAACAGGATACCATGCATGCATTCCATCCGTTTTCGATTCGTCGCCGCTTTCCTGTTTCATATCTCGCCTTTCCCTTATCTGCCTATTACGCAACTCAGCCTCATATTCTTCAATTCACCCTCTCTTTTCCCACAGTCCGTTACACCTGCAACTTGCCCCAAAGCCATTCCATCACAATACGCACATGTTTCATGCCCACGACTACTCAAGCCAACAGGTATTGACTGCTGACCAATCAGCAGCAATCAAAAAGGCATACGGACCAGTAAAACAGATCCGCTGGAAAGATTCAGGGCAACCTGCTATACTGCGCTTCCATAACACCAAACAGGAGACAAGGTCATGGATGCACTGGAAGTCATTTTCACCAGGAGAAGTATCCGCAAATTTACTGGAGAGCCAGTTGCTCCCGAAACAATAAAAACGCTGCTTGAAGCTGCCATGAGTGCCCCTACCGCCGCGGGGGTACAACCCTGGCGCTTTATTGTAGTGACGGATCGAGCCATGCTTGATGCGGTTCCTGCAGTTCAGCCATCTGCCAGCATGATCCTTGATGCGCCTCTGGCCATTCTGGTCTGTGGAGATACGACCTCGGAGACCTATGGTTCCTACTGGGTACAGGACTGTTCCGCTGCCATGCAGAATCTGCTTCTGGCAGCACGGGCTCTTGGATTAGGCTCCTGCTGGTGTGGTATCCATAGTCGGCCCCAGCGAGAGGAAGGCATTCGCAAGCTCTTCAAATTGCCTCCAGAAATCAGCCCGCTTGGGCTTGCGGTCATCGGACACCCGGCGGTCCCATTCACCACCAAAGACCGTTATGATGAAGCAAAAATTCGACACAACGTCTGGTCGTAATTTTGTCATGGCCGGCATGCCATTTTTTGACAATTCCTGATCCTTGTTTGATGCGGGATGAGGATACGTCTTTCACATCGGACAACCCTCCTGCCGGGCCTTATCCCCAAGCCTTCAGACAGGTTCTCAAGAACAGATTATATGGGTCAACAATACGGCCAGACATCAAAAGGGGCCTTCATAGACCCCGATGTTTATGTCCCGCCGTTCTCCTCAAACGAATTTTTCACGTTCTGAAATCATAATCAAAATCCATAAGCAAAGGCGACGGCCAATATCAACCGACCTGCCATCACCAATTTTCTCTCTTTCCTAAGGCTACGCCAGGATGCCATGTCAGCGACACAGCATGGCAACACATGAAAAGAAAAAGACAAACTCATGGCATGCCGCTTTCCCTAATTACCGTCCTCTGCATTCCTGTTTCATTGAGATACGGATCTGAATGTATCCTTCCACTTTCCTCTTCAGAGAGGCAGCATAAAATTGAAGCCACACTTTTAGGCCAAGAGCATAATTCCATAACAGAGCCTGCACATTCAGTACCTGCACATGTCAGAACCATGGGATTATGCTATCCTTTCAAAAAGACAGGCATGCCACCTTCACGAAAGCTGAACTGTCATTCTGCCTCCATTTTTTGCAGTTATGTTCTTTTTTGAACAAAATAAATTTGTTACTTGCTCTTCCAGAGACAGAAATCCATACGGGCTCATGCGAAAAAAATTGCATCTGCATTATTTTATTTTACTATCTCATGAAAATTCATTGACAGTTGCCCCCATAATGGCTGCAACTGTCATTCATATGACAATATCGTACCTATTACGACCATATTGACGATCAAAAAATATCCCGTTTCAGCCCGAGTCTTCTTTCTTTGCTTGTCATAATTGTAATAAGTAACAATTAGCCACTAAAAAGATTGTACTTTTATTTCCAATAAGGATGTATCGTTCACTCAACAACGCAAATTCGTTGAAAAAAACATTGACAGAAACCTATATTTTGCTACTAAGCTAAAGTAGTTGTCATGGCCTGAAAAAGGAAAACAGGGGATTCAGGGAAGGCATCGTGCCTTTTTGACCAAACAGATGGCGACAGGCTACGGGCCGAATCGCCGGAGGAGGCTGTATGGCTGAACAGAACAACAGCAACATTGTTATCGACAGAGCGGAATCCAAACTGTCCGACCTCTGGAAA
>CAMLXE010000277.1 GCA_946490455.1 uncultured Desulfovibrio sp.
ATTATATTTTATATAACATATTAATATTAAATATTTTTTTAGAAAAAAATCTTTTTGGCAAAAAAAGAGAGGAAAAATAAAAATCAAATAGATATGTATAATTAGAATAAAAGGGACAGCAAAAAATTTTTTGCCCTGCTTGACGGAAAATTTTGAATTGCATAATTTATAAAATAATATTTCAATATATGAAATATTATCCATTGTTTCATATTATGCATTGTAAAATGAGAATATGAAAAAAAGTACATGAAGAATGGACTGGAAGGAGACGTCATGGCGACAGCAGAGACCTTTGTTTTTGGAGCGGTTGACGGACGGGATGTGAAGGGATTTCGCATGTGCAATGCGCACGGCATGATCGTGGAAGTCATCGAATATGGGGCACGCATTCGAAGCCTTCGCCTCCCCAGGGCTGGAGGCGGCCATGACGAAATCACGGTAGGGTTCGACAACCTTAAGGATTACCTTGGCTTTAATCTGTATTTTGGCGCTATTATCGGAAGAACTGCGGGGAGGACAGGAGCTGAGCCGTTTGATCTGGACGGAGAGAAGTTTACGTTGTCAGCCAATGCAGGAACTGCTCATCAGCACGGTGGCAAAACTGGTTTTGATCGGGTGCTGTGGCGTGGAACAGTTGAAAAAAATGGCGCTGTCCGTCTGGAATATGAGGCCGCACATCTGGAAGAGGGCTATCCTGGAAATCTGAAGGCGGCTGTCATCTATCAGCTGAATGATGAGAATGTTCTTACAATTTCCTTTGAGGGAACAAGCGATCGTGCCACTCCTGTGGATATGACCTCGCATGTGTACCTGAATCTGAATGGAGTGGGGAATCATAATGTTCAGAATGAACAGCTTGTTGTTCATGCTTCCCGTTTTCTGAACAAGACACCTTCATCAGAAGAGGATCTTATTCTCCCGGTAGAGAAGACTCCTTTTGATCTCCGGTCGCCACATACTCTGAGTGAGCTGTCTGGCGATACGCTCTTCAATCCGGTCATGGTGCTGGATGGTGATCCAGCTTCTGTACGTGAAGTCGCTCGTGTTGAGCTTCCTTCCTTGGGGAGAAGCTATTCAATTTCAGCGACCGGAGCGGCCATGCAGGTCTACAACGCCTTCAATATCCCCACGGTAATGGCCAACAATGGCGTGCAGAGCAATCTGGAAGCCGGCTGCGGCCTGTGCCTTGAACCTCAGGGATTCCCCGATGCCGTTCATCATCCTTCCCTTCCGGGGAATATCCTTCGTCCCGGCGAAGTCTATCACCATGAAATCCGTTTTGCCTTTGTGTTCTGAGAAAGCCTGGATGCGTCTTCCGGCGCGTCCAAATGATAACCGGAAACCCACGAGGATAAGATGAGCACAAAACAGAAAGTCATGATTCGCGAGGCAACATTTGAAGACTGCAAGGATGCCATCAACGAAGCTTTTGACCTTTTCCGGCTGCCTCTCAAGGGCAAGCGCGTGGCCATCAAGCCCAATCTTGTGCATCGCCGTACTCCTGACAAGCAGGTGACCACACATCCAGCTGTTCTGCGGGCTGTTGTTGAGAGGGTGGAAAAGGAAGGCGCGGCGGCCATCTGGGTAGGCGACAACGTAGGACTGAATGAATACGGCTTCAACCGTAACACCTTTGATGTCTGCGGCCTGTATGATGCCTGTCTTGGCCATTATGTGAATTTCGGAGTGCATGGTGAGGTCCGGCCATGGCCCATGGCACCTGGAAAGGTCATTGTCAGCCCTCATATCATGCAGGCTGACGTCTATATCTCGGTACCCAAGTTCAAGACGCATGGCCTGACGCTCATTTCCTGCGGCATCAAGAATAACTTCGGTGTGGTTACTGGCGGTTGCAAGGGCGTTCTCCATCAGGGGGCGGGAGATATCGGTCCGATTCAGGACATGATTGTGAACAGCTTCTTCCTGCGTCCTCCGGATCTCTGCATTGTGGACGGTATTGTCGGCATGTCTGGACAGGGACCTCTCAAGGGTATTTTGCGTCCTGATGTCAAGAGTATCCTCGCTTCCGACAATGCGCTGGCGCTTGATGCGACTGTAGCCAGAATGATGGGGATGGATCCCTATGCTGTTCCGATTATCAGGAAGGTAGCCGAACGTGGATATGGTTCCATTGAGGAAAAGGATATCGAAATTGATGGTACGTTCCGCGTTCTCCCCGATTGGGAACCTGCGGTCATGATTTCCCATGGATATAATGCCATTCCTGAAGCGCGGATCTGGATGGATGAACAGCTTGCCCGGCGGCCTGTTGTCAACAAGGACATGTGCACTGGGTGTGGCGTCTGCTCCTTCGCCTGCCCCCTGGATTGTCTGCCCATGCGCGATGGGTATCCTGCCGTGGATGCTCAGGCCTGCCTGCACTGTAATGTCTGTGAGGAAATCTGTCCGCACAGGGCCATTTCCTTCGCCTGACTTTCTCAGACGGCCTGCACGAATGTAAGAGCCTGAGAGCGTGTCCCCCGCACGATGGTCAGGAAGGGTCGGTTCCTTTCCTGACCATCCCTTGAAACACTGAAACAGTCTGCCATGCCTCCCGATCTCGCCGGCTGGCTAAACATTCCGGTGTGAAATCCCATGAGCAGTATCCTTTTTGATCATGCCCGAACAGCCCGCATTGGGTTGCCAGAGGCCGTATTTTGTGAAGGCAAGTCACTGGAAAGTATTCAGGAACTTTTATCTCAATTCGGACGTGAGAGTGGACGCCCCATTCTGTTTACCCGTCTTGCACCAGAAATTTTTGCTTTGATGCCGGAGCATCTGCGTGCTGGCGTTGATTATCATCCTCTGTCCCGGACGGCCTTTGGTTTGGCGTGTCCTCCTCATAACAAGGGCCGTGTCGCTGTGGTCTCTGCTGGAACAGCAGATGGCTTTGTTACCTGGGAAGCAGCAAGAACTTTGGAATATCTGGGAATTTCACACAAGGTTTATGAGGATTGCGGCGTTGCCGGCCTTTGGAGGCTGGCCGATCGAATGTCTGAAATCAATGAATTTGATGTGGTGATTGTCGTGGCTGGCCTGGATGCCGCCCTGGCTTCGGTACTGGGAGGACTGACAGGCAAGCCTTTATTCGCTGTCCCCACCTCG
>CAMLXE010000278.1 GCA_946490455.1 uncultured Desulfovibrio sp.
TTCACTTCAAGTCCAGAAATGCCTTCTTCTGCTGCGAGAATACCGGCCAGTTCACCAAATTCTTCTGGAGAGGTTGCATAAAGATTGGCAATAACAGGGGTTTCTCGCCATGGAAGTCGAGGAAGCTTGCTTTTGATGAATGATTCCACACCATCATTTTGCAAACCAACGGCATTGAGCATTCCACAAGGGGTTTCGGCAATTCGGGGCAGGGGGTTGCCATCACGTCGTTTGAGTGAAAGCCCCTTGACGATAATACCGCCAAGCTGGTTCAAATCTCCATAATAGGAAAATTCTACACCGTAGCCGAACGTACCGGAAGCAGTAAGAACAGGATTTTTGAAGTTCAGGGCTTTTGTTCCGCCGTGTTTGTGGGAAATGAGGCGTACTGCATAGCGATCCATGGCCTAGCCCTCCAGGGAAATCTGATCGGCCCAGAAGACGGGGCCATGATTGCAGGTCTGAACAGGGGTTCCTGCCTTTTCAGGTACAGGGTATTTTTCTGTCGTTCGAGTAACGCAGCCAAGGCAGGCTCCCACGCCGCAGGCCATGCGGTTTTCCAGAGAGAGCTGACAGCGTGCCCCGCTTTCCAGAGCATATCCCTGGACGGCCTTGAGGAAGGGGGAGGGACCACATGCCAGAACCAGTCCGTCTTTTGCTGCATAGGCTGCTATGCGGGATCGGACATGATTCAGAAGCCATTGCAGGTCTTCAGGACTATCTTCCTGGAAGGATTCAACATCAATGCGTTCGCCAAGTGTTTCTACAGGATAGCAGTCTTCTGGCTGACGATGACTGAAAACCATGGAGAGAACTCCCGGAGTGGGATGCCGTTCGGCATAGCCTACAAAAGGCGCAATACCGATACCTCCGGCAAGCAACAGTGTGGGGGTTCCACCCTCTACGGCAAATCTGTTGCCCAGAGGTCCCCAGAGGTGAACGCGATCACCACGCCTCAGAGCAGCCATTTTTTCTGTACCGCGTCCGGCAACCTGAAAGAAGATGACCAGCTCATTGGTACTTACCCTGCAGATGGAAAAGGGACGGGCCCAGGGCATATCCAGTGCCCATCCTTGTGGCCTGATCATGACAAACTGGCCAGGAGCCCAGGATTTCCAGCCGGGACGTTCGAGGCGTAATGCGAAGAAACGACCGTGGGTACCTGTAAGACCGAAGGGGACGTTATCAATAACTGCCAGATCGTATAACGAAGACTGACTCATGGATGTATTTCCTGCCTTGTGAAAACGAGTGCTTTATTGTTTTTTAGTGTGGAAGGCTTTCAGGGTCAAGAGGGTAAAATGGCATGCGCCACTGATGGCGGCAATCCTGACCAATTGCGCCTGAAAGGCAAGAGTGGCATACTCCGATCTTCCTCTTTCCTTTTACCACGATGAGGATTTTGTCATGATTGTTCCAAGAGGATTTCGTTTTGCGACTGTACAGGCTGGGTTCCGAAAGGAAAATCGGGATGATCTGGCTTTGCTTGTCAGTGATGTTCCAGCCGTTGCGGCAGGAACGTTTACACAGAATCGTTTTCCGGCAGCTCCTGTTCTTGTTGCCAGATCCATGCTTGAAGCAAGGCCTTTTGCCCGTGCTGTAGTCATCAATTCCGGCCAGGCGAATGCCTGTACTGGAGATGAGGGGATTGCCAACTGCCGTGAAACGTTGCGACTGGTGGCTGCAGCTACCGGTCTTGAACCGGAAGATATTTTGCCGGCATCAACAGGGGTAATAGGCAATCAGCTGAAGATGGATCTCTGGAGAGAGGCAGCGCCTGCTCTTGGAGCTGATCTGGGCAAGGCTGATCCGGAAGATTTTGCCAAAGCCATTATGACAACGGATGCCTTCCCAAAGCTCTCAGAGAGAGAACTGGAATTGCCGGGGGGAACCGTTCGGCTGGTCGGTATGGCCAAGGGGGCAGGCATGATTTGTCCCAATATGGCCACCATGCTGTCTGTTGTTCTCTGTGACGCCAGGATTGAAGCGTCAGACTGGACCAGAATGCTGAAGGAAGCGGTGAACCTTACCTTTAACAGAGTAACGGTTGATGGTGATACCTCGACCAATGATACTCTGTACGGTCTGGCCAATGGTTGTTCCGGTGTTTCTGTAGAGGATGAAGCTGCCATGCAGGCCTTGTCTTCGGCACTTGTGTCCATTCTTGGAGATTTGGCATACATGCTTGTTCAGGATGGTGAAGGGGCTTCCAAAGTTGCCAGAATTCATGTGACTGGTGCTGTTTCCGATGCTGATGCCGAACGTGTGGCCCGCACTGTTGGTCATTCTCAGCTTGTCAAAACGGCTCTGTATGGGCGGGATGCCAACTGGGGACGTATCGTGGCGGCTGTTGGTCGGAGTGGGGCCGAATTCAATCCAGAGGATGTCCGGGTTTCCCTTTGTGGAGTAGAACTCTTCCGTAACGGGCAGCCAACAGATCTTGATTTTGATACGCTTCTTGAGGAACCCCTGAAGAAGCGGGATCTTCCCATTGATATTGTGATGGGTGAGGGAAAGGGCAGCTATACGCTTCTCGCTTCCGACCTGACACATGATTATGTCAATGTGAATGCTGATTATCGCAGCTGATACGAAGAAGGTATCAAAAAAAGGCAGCGCTTCCTGGAGGAGGGTCCGGGAAGCGCTTTTTTTGTCAGAGGGGAGAGGAGGGGCCCTCTGACAGGATCAGATATGTTCTGGACGAATGGTCAGGACAGGACAGTCGGCAGTTCTGATGACCTCGTTGGCTACAGAACCAAAGAAAAGCTTGTTGAAGCCTTCATGGCCGTGCGTACCCATGACAATAATGTCCATATCCTTACTTTTGGCAATATTGACAATGGATTCTGCTGGATTGCCCTCACAGGTGAGAGAAGCAACATCTTTTCCGGAAAAATGTTCTCGCAGAAAGGCTTCCATCTTGTTTCTGCTGTCTTCCCTGTGCGCGGCCATATGCTTGTCCACTTCCTTGGCTACAAGTCCAAGGTGTTCGTAAACGCTGCGTGTAGGAATGACATGGAGTACAAGAATGGAGCCTCCAGATATGTCGGCGAGCATTTTGGCATATTCCACGGCAGGATGTTCAGCATCGGCAAAGTCGAC
>CAMLXE010000279.1 GCA_946490455.1 uncultured Desulfovibrio sp.
CGAGAAGTGGCTCGGACGGGCTTCGATCTTGTGATCGACTTTCAGCAGCTCCCGCGCTGTCGCTGGATTGTAGCCTTTTCCGGTGCTCCCGTGCGTATTTCCTACACACCTCCATGGTATACTCGACTTCTGTATACCCATTCGGCCCCCCTGAAACCCGGCTATGCGGCACAAACCAAGGCCAGCATTCTTGAACCGTTTGGAATTGTCTGGAATGGAGAACGCCCACGCCTCTATCTCAAGGAAGAAGAGCAGACGGCTGCACGCGATCTGCTCTGTGAGCTGGGCCTGTGTTCAGGTCAGCGGCTTATCACACTTGACCCCACCCACCGGCGTGAAACAAGACGCTGGCCGGCAGCCTCCTATGCAGAACTGATTCGTATTCTGGCGCGACAAAATCCCTCCTTGCGCTTTCTCCCCCTATGGGGTCCCGGCGAAGAAGAAGATATCCGCCAAATTGTCTCAGCCTGCCCTTCCAGTGCCATTCTTTTACCCAAAAGGATGCTTGGTCTGAGAGAAATGGCTGCCTGCATTGCCGAAGCAGATCTCCATATAGGAAACTGTTCTGCCCCGCGTCATATTGCCGTAGCCGTGAATACCCCGACCTGTACGGTTCTTGGCTCAACAGGTTCCACATGGACCTTCCCTTCTCCTGAACACCGGCATGTTTCCAGTGGACTTTCCTGCCAGCCCTGTGGGAAAGACATCTGTTCCCACATCAGCTGTCTGAAGAACCTCAATCCGGCGATTGTAGCCAATACAGCTGCTGAAATGCTGGAAACAGTGTGTCCTCACAGGCACTGAACCACTTTCCCAACAGAATGGCCCTGTTCGGGTACGGGGAGGATATCTCTGTCTCAGGAGACCTGAACCGACTTCAATACTGACAGAAAAAAATTATGAAATGGATCATGCTGTCATAATGACCATTCCATGTTGCACTTCAGACTCATTTCGTCCTGGGTACTTTGATTTTCGTTTATATCCGAAAAAAAATTTTTTCAAAATTTCGATAATGACCCCATTTAAGTACATACAGGCCTTTCCTGCCTGTACCATCCATCCGGTATTTTCATCGGATGCTTGACAGAAATTCAAAAGAAAAACACAGTAATTTGATTGCTTCGACCGGGATGGCCGACGAAGCGTACCGCTTCTCCAACGTGGGGAACAGTCTGCTATAAAAAGGAAAATGGGATGAAAACGAAAATTCTGGCAACCATTGGTCCTGCGTCCAACAAACGGGAAATCCTGTCCCGACTCATTCAAGCTGGCGTACGGATTTTCCGGCTGAACTTCTCGCATGGTGACAGTTCATCCTTTGTGGATCTCATCAAGACCATCCGGGAACTGGAAGTCGTCCATAAGACCCCCATCACCATCATGCAGGACCTCTCCGGACCCAAGATTCGTATTGGCAGTCTCGATAACGGTTCATTGAACGTGGTCAAGGGAGATACGCTTCTGGTCGGTCCTTCATCTGCCAAAACGGATGCATTTCCCTTCATTCCCTTTGACCATCCGGAAGTACTGGCTGAATTTGAACCGGGAGATCGCCTGGTACTGGCTGACGGAACGCTGCAATTCCGGGTAACGGCCCGCAGAGAAGACGGACTCTTCCTCATCGAAGCGCACAATAACGGCATCATCACGTCCCGCAAGGGCTTGGCTCTGCCCGGAAAATCCGTTCCACTCCCCGCTCTGACCGAAAAGGACAAGAAAGACCTCGTGGACGGGCTTGCTCTCGGTGTGGATGCCGTAGCACTTTCCTTTGTCCAGTCTCCCGAAGATATTCGTGAGGCCAAGGCCATCATCCGCAGCCATGGCCGTGATATTCCTGTAGTCGCCAAGCTTGAACGCCGCAACGCCGTTGAAAGACTCGATGCCATTCTGGCAGAAGTGGACATTATCATGGTCGCACGTGGAGACCTGGGGATTGAATGTCCGCTGCCCGAACTGCCTGCCATGCAGAAACGTATCATCAGAGCCTGTAACCGTGCTGCCAAACCCGTTATCGTCGCGACCCAGATGCTGCTCTCCATGGTTTCAAGTCCGTCCCCAACCCGTGCCGAAACGACGGACGTTGCCAATGCCGTTCTTGATGGGGCAGACTGCATCATGCTCTCAGAAGAAACGGCCATGGGTAACTATCCTGTGGAAACCGTACAGTTCATGGGAGAAATCGCTACCAAGGCAGAAGAACTTCTGGCCGAAACCCGCCGAATCGTCGAACCTGACCCGGAAAAGGGAACCCCGGACTTTCTTGCCTACTCGGCCTGTCTGCTGGCTGAAAAAGCCAATGCCAAATCTATTGTTGCACACAGCATTTCCGGTGCGTCAGCCAGACTGCTCTCGGCTCGCAGACCTACCCAGACCGTTCATGCACTGACCCCGGATACGACCAGCCTGAAGGCCATGAACTTCTCTTGGGGTGTGATTCCTCATCAGGTGGGCGAAGATGACAACGAAGGGCATCTCGCACGAGCCGAACGCTTCATTGCTTCTTCTTCGCTCTTCGGTGTGGGTGAAGACGTCGTTATTACGGCTGGCCAGCCCACTTCGGCATCTGTCCAGCCCCGTGGAACCAATCTGGTAAAGATCTATCGCAAGTAACTTCGGGAAATTGCTGTATAACACAGTCAAAAAGGGGCGGATGAAACCGCCCCTTTCTGTTTGCCTGTCGGCAAAACTCACTCTTGTCTCCAATCCACCACCAAGGCAAATCAGAAATCTTGTTCAAGTCTTTCAGGAAGACACGCAGTCAGAATACTTCTCCTGCAAACAGCGCAGTACCGCATGCCCCAAAAGTCTGGATCACACTTCGCCATGCTCAATACAGGCGAAGGCATTATGCGCATGGATGGATTCATGGCTTTCCACTTCCACACGGAAGGCTTCCACATGGGGATGATCCACAAGCCGACTGGCCACATTGCGCACAACATCCTCCACAAAGGTAGGATGAGCAAAGGCCCATTCCGTGACATACTTTTCATCAGCACGCTTCAGCAATGAATACACGGGAGAAGAACCGGACTCCTCGGCAATGTCCACCAGATCTTCGATCCAGCATCGCCCGTTCATACGGACA
>CAMLXE010000280.1 GCA_946490455.1 uncultured Desulfovibrio sp.
ATATAATGAAGGCACGACCTTATCCGGTACCCGCCCCAAAAAAAGAACGGATGGACCACCCAGAGCTTCCAGCTTCTTGCGGTCAGTGCCATCCCCGGCCACAATCAGTCTCCTTCCCGTACGCGCGCAGGCCTGAACGGCAATATCCACACGCTTGTAGGACACGAGTTCTCCAAAGCACAGGTAATATCCCGGTTCAGGGCTGCCGGGCAACGAAGACAGCAGGCTCATATCTGGGGAATCAAAGCGTGCCACATCAACCGGAGGGTGTACCACAGCAGCCTCACGCCCCCACCAGCGCTTGACCCGTCTGGCCACCGTAGAAGAATTGGCAAGGATGTGATCAACCCTCTGTGCAGAGGCATAGTCCCACAGACGCAGTCTATGGAACAGCGGACGCATGAACAGACGCGTTACTGGCCCTGCCGTCTCAAGATACTCCTGATAAAAATCCCAAAGATAACGCATCGGAGAATGACAGTAGCAGATATGAGGCACATCTGACCGCACAAGAACGCCCTTGGCAGGACCAGATTCACTGGAAATCACAAGATCATATCCCCTCAGATCAAGCTGTTCCAGTGCAAGTGGCATGAGGGGCAGATACTTCTGATAGTGTCCGACACTGCCCGGAAGCTTCTGAATGAAGGAAGTATGAATCGTATGTTTCAGCAATGTTTCAGAAAGAGCCTCTGGACGGACCACATGGGTATAGATATCTGCTCTGGGGAAAATGCGGCATAAGGCTTCCAGAACCTTTTCGCCTCCGCGCATTCCAACAAGCCAGAAATGCACCAGAGCAACACGCAGTTCAGCCAAATCTCTGGTCTGAAGCATGACTACCTCCGGGCGTAATTTCTTTCCAGCCAGCTTCGATACTCACCACTCTGGACATGTTCCACCCATGCAGCATTGTCCAGATACCACTGTACAGTTTGGCGCAGGCCTTCTTCAAATTGCCATTTGGGTGTCCAGCCAAGCTCTCTCTCCAGCTTTGAGGCGTCGATGGCATACCGGAAGTCATGACCGGGACGATCCGTTACAAAGGAAATAAGGCTGGCATACGGGCCTTCCGAATAAGGACGCAGCTCATCAAGGACATGACAAATACCCCTGACGACCTCAAGATTGGTACGCTCGGAACGGCCACCTATGTTGTAGCAGCTTCCGGGGACTGCACCTTTCAGAACTGTAGCAATGGCCTCGCAATGATCTTCCACATGCAGCCAGTCCCGAATATTCTCTCCGGTTCCATATACAGGCAGAGGCTTGCGAGCGAGAGCATTCAGAATGACCAGAGGGATGAGCTTTTCCGGGAACTGGCGCGGTCCGTAGTTGTTGGAACAGTTCGTGATCAGCGTGGGCAACCCATAGGTTTCATGGTAGGCACGGACAAAATGGTCACTTGCCGCCTTGGAAGCAGAATAGGGACTGTTCGGTGCATAGGCCGTTGTTTCTGAAAAGGCGGGGTCTCCCAAATGCAGAGTCCCATAAACCTCATCTGTAGAAACATGAAGAAAACGAAAAGTCTGCTGCCGTATTTCATCCAGTTTCTGCCACCACGCAAGGACAGAGCGCAACAGCGTACAGGTACCAAGCACATTGGTCCGAATAAAGGCATCCGGATCCAGAATGGAACGATCCACATGGCTTTCCGCAGCAAAATTGACTATGGCATCAGGCTGGTAGCTCTGCAGGAGACGAGCAATAAGATCAGCGTCCCCAATATCTCCATGTACAAAAACTGCCTCAGGATCATTCTGTAATGATGCAAGATTTTCCAGATTTCCAGAATAGGTCAGCTTGTCGAGGATAATGACACGCTCCCCTGCGGCACGTCTGGACAGGACATAGCAGGAGCCAATAAAACCAGCTCCTCCCGTGACAAGAACTGTTCTGCTTGCTGTGGCCATAGAATTACTTCCATTCCTCGGCAACACGCCGGGGTAACGTTGCAAGGTATTCACCATATCCGGACTTTTTCAATGGTTCAGCGAGAGCCAACAGCTGCTCTGTGGAAATAAAGCCTCTGCGCCAGGCAATTTCCTCAATGCAGGCAACCTTGAGTCCCTGACGCGTTTCAATGGCCTGTACAAATGTACCGGCAGCCATGAGCGAATCGTGTGTGCCCGTATCCAGCCATGCGATACCGCGCCCCATAAGTTCCACATGCAATCTGCCCCGCTCCAGATACTCCCGGTTCACATCGGTAATTTCCAGCTCACCTCTGGCAGAGGGTTTCAGGCTTTCAGCGATATCAAGGACTTCCGGATCATAAAAATATAGACCTGCAACAGCATAATTCGACTTTGGCTGCCGGGGCTTTTCTTCCAGAGAAAGAACCCGCATATGCCTGTCAAATTCCACAACGCCGTAGCGTTCAGGATCACTGACATGGTACCCGAAAACCGAAGCTCCAGACTCGCGTTTTTTCGCCCTCAGGAGCAGTTCCTCAAGCCCATTTCCAAAAAAGATATTATCGCCAAGAATAAGACAGACATGGCTGCCACGAACAAAATCGGCAGCGAGCAGAAAGGCCTGGGCAATCCCTTCCGGCTTTGGCTGAACGACATACTCAAAGGTACACCCCCATTGACTTCCATCCCCAAAAAGTTTCCGAAACTGCCACTGATCATCCGGTGTCGTGATGATGGCCATTTCCCGAATCCCTGCCAGCATGAGGACAGAAAGGGGATAATAGATCATGGGCTTATTGTAGACGGGCAAAAGCTGCTTACTGACACTCAATGTCAAAGGGTGCAGCCGAGTACCCGCGCCGCCTGCCAGAATGATACCTTTCCAGTTTGCCATTATGTCATCCCGTGTCTGAAGGTGAACGACAAAGAGTAGCGTCAGGTTTTCGCCGGGTCAATCTCACGAGAACCAGTACCGACGACCATTCAGCAAAGGGACAGGGAAAATGGAGCGTAAGCAGACTGAAATTTCTCTTCCCTTTGCAACGGAGCTTTCTTGCAGGGGAAAAGTATCCCGCCATGAGGCCTGAATCAGAAAGAATGAAAAAAGGACTCATGAAGTGTTCATGAGTCCTTGCTTTCTCTGGAGCCAGCACGCGGATTTGAACCGTGGACC
>CAMLXE010000281.1 GCA_946490455.1 uncultured Desulfovibrio sp.
TACTTGTGAAAATAATTGATTTGGTTACATAATATCTTGTCCGAATTATTTTATAAACTTATATCATCTTATTCTAAGATGACGGATAAAAAAGAAGGAACATGGTAAGCTCATGTTCCTTCTTCATTCTCTTACATCAAAACCTTAGAGTGTTATCGTACAAATATGAAAACGGCGTGCCAAAAATCGGGGGGAGGGATTTTTTAGCTGATTTTTCCGCTAAAAATCGGATGTCCTGGTCTAAGTCCTCTCGTTTTGAATGGTGTTGCCTTTGTGGCCGGGTAAATCTTCTTGCCTGGTACGCTTGTCCTTTCAGCCTGCGTTTGCTGTGAGCGTTGGTTTCATGGTGAGCAGTGTTAGGCATGATGCTTCGGCTTGTCCGTTTGAGGTAGCGGCTGGTTCTGTCACAGGTTTTCGGCTAGATGGAGAGCAGGGGAGAGGGAGTTCAGCGTCTTGGGGCTTTAGGGGTTATGACGACCTTCAGGGTGTCTTGCGGTGGCTTGTGAGCAGCAGAGATTCGGAACTTTGTGATCGTCCTGACCGTTGAACTTGGAGGTCTTCTGACGGTCTGTGAGCCTGCGAATGTCTGTCTGCTTTTGTGGGTGGGAAAGAGGATGTGGAGCGTTAGGCCTCGTAACGGCAGTGGAGATCCCTCAGTGCGCTTTCTGGGGATGGCGTCTCTGATTGGTTCTGGAATGGCCTCAGACTCGTTATCCTCCCGTCTTGCCGATGACGTACCGTGTGAGGCGGATAGGCGGTGTGGGGAGGGGATCAGTACGGGAGCATAGAGGTCTGTTTTGTAGCGGTTGTGTCGGTAAAAAGTGCTCCTCATGGTCAAAAAAACGAGAGAGCTGCCCTCATGGACTGCTCTCTCATGGAAAGGAGTTTTAGCGTAACCACCGTCTACGGCATGGGTGTAGACGCTTTTTTATAAGAATGTGCCCATCGGCTGCTGAAAAAAGTCCGGCCTGAGAGCTGCCACGAGCTGGTTTCCTCCGAAGTCGAGTGCGGAAAGTAAGTTGCACTGTTGAAGCAGAGCCAGGGCATTTCTGACTTCGTCGGCTTTGAGTCCCGTACGCTGTTGAAGTATCCGCGAGGTGATTCCATGCGTGAGCACATCGTGCTGCATATTGAAGTCGATACACAGCAGGGAGTCGATCAGCTTTCGGGCATGGATTCGCGCTCGAAGGCACGTGGGGTCGATCGTGAACCTGAAATGCGCCAAGCTGTCCTTACTCAAAGATACGCCGAGATTCATTTCATCAGCGGTGATGGTTGTTGGCCAGCTTGAGGCTTCAGCTTGGTTCCATAGATGGGCAGCAAACGCAAATCGGCACGCAAGCCCGTGAGCTTTTTTCAGGGCCTCCCTCATGAATGGAGTTCCGTTTTGAAAATCGAGGGCAAGAGACTTCTCATATTCTTTTACCATGTCGTAGGCTTCGTTGCTGAGGGCAATCTGGTGACGTGCCGAGTTGTTATACTCCTTTTGAATGATTGGAGAAATGACATCAGAGTAACTTTTGCGCGCCTCACCAAGAGAAAATTCTCCGTTTGGGGTACTACTCTGGGCCAGATGAAAAACGATGCGGGCCCACAGTCCGTCGCCTTCGAAGGCGCTGGACTTGTACAGAAAACGCGATAATTGCTCGGGCTGCGTGAGAATGAAAAGTGCAACAAACGGATGTTCAGAGCGGTATGTGCTTCTGAAATTTTGTAGTGTGAAGCCTTCTCCAGAGAAAGAATTCTTCAGCATTTCAGGCAGAGATCCCTTAAGGAACGATGTCCGGGTCAGGAAACCTCCTTCTGTTGATTGGATGGCCAACCGACCCTTTTGGGCATAGCAGATACGATGAAAGCCAGCCGGAGTTACGTTGTCCGTAAAAAACTGGAGGGACGGCTGCTCTATGAATTGAGCAATCCGGCTTTGTTCTTCCCCCGCGATTTCATTGACGAGAGCTTCAAAGTCTTCGTCCGTGGGAGTGCTGCCTAAGTTTACCAGCGAGGAGGCAATTTTTTTCTGGGTGATTCTGGCGGCCACTCTTTGAGCAACCTTCAGCTTCGTGTGGGATAAATCCCCAGAGCCTTCATCGGAACCTCTCAGCTTGTTGAAGTTTTTTTCAAATATATTGAATGGTTCCTGACAAAAGGCCGATATGACGGACTTTCGATGGCCGGATGGAGCGGTGGCAATGATATTGATAATGGCTTGTTCTGTCCATTCGCTTCCACAGCGGATGATCCAGTTGCCTGCTGTGGCGTATAGCGTATAGGCAAGCAGCATTTTATAGAGACCGACTTGATCGAACCCTGTGTTGCATGCGAGATCAGAAGCTACCTTTCCAAGGATGTAAGGAACAGGAGTCCTTGGAGCAAAATAATTCATTGGTCCGTTTTGTTCCGGCAAAGAATAGTAGGTACATCTGAGTCTTTCTGATGCGTCATAGACCCGCTTGCTCTTTAAATCGCTGATGTAGTTTTTATATGAGGTACTGATGACACTTCGGGCATGGTTCTGCTTTTCCATGTACGAGATGAGATCATCAGGAGATGCATTGTTCCACGTGTTGGATACGAAAGTCTGAGGGTAAGGCATAAAATCCTCCGGCAGCGCCCAGGGGTATGCCCTGGGCGACTTGGGTTACTTTTCTGAGGCGACCTGAATGCGATGGGCCGTCATGAAGGCCTGGACATCATGAACGGAGTAGCGGACTAGCCGTCCTATTTTCGAGTACGGTATGCCGCGATGGTAAAAACGCTGCTTCTGCAACGTGGATACGGAAATACCGGTTAGCTGCGCTACGGCCTTTTCTGACAGCCAAGTGGCTTGGTCCATAATTCCTCCTCAAAAAAAAACGTGGGTGTTTTGCAACACCCACGTTCCGAGATTATACGTTATTTTTCTAGGGACTTTTTCAAATGATGTAGTGTCCCCTTTAGATGTGAAGGTAGGCCAAAGGATAAATTTTCGTTACATCAGGCATGGAATATCTTTCAAAAATTTGTTTGGCGTTCTTAGGCATTGTACAGCCAGTTTCAATCATAGCTACACTTTTTTTGTTTTCTATACTTTGTATCGTGCCTTGTACT
>CAMLXE010000282.1 GCA_946490455.1 uncultured Desulfovibrio sp.
GAACGGAGCGTGGCGAGAGCCACAGCCCCATGATGGAACTCCGCTTGCGCCGTGTTTCCATGCCGTGAGGCAGGGAGGCTCTGAGCTTCATGTCCGGACGACGGCGCGGCTGGACAGGCCTTGGCAGGTGCGGAACAAAATCGACAGCTGCGGGGACTGCGCCCTTGCAGCGGTCAAGTTCGCGTTTCCATTCTCCAATAATCTTGAGCAGCTCCGGTTCACGGCGATCAATGAGGAAGACGGGAGTTCCTGCCTTGGGTGTCTTATGACGGGGCAGACGCAGGGTGAGAGTCCCCGCTTTGGGGGTACGCCGGAAGACGGGAAGAGTGGCGTGCCAGGATTCATCCTCATAGCCTACGCGCAGATAATCCTGTGCCAGCAGCTCGATATGGGGCTTGAAGAAAGGACGGCCTTCCTGATCTATCTGAATCTTGCCCACCAGCTTGCCGGAACTGGTCTGGCTGTCCGGCGAAGTCGGTTCCACACTGCGCTGAGGCAGAAAACGGGCACGTGTGGATGGGCGTCCCAGTGCCATTTCAAGAATGCGTTCAGCATCCTTGCGGGCCTGCGGATCATTCGGGTTGTCCCGCAACATCCGGTAGGCTGTGACCACATGATACACATAGTGAGGTCCTTTCTTTCGGCCTTCAATTTTCCAGCAGCTCAGATGCGGAATGTCCACAAGCGTCTTGGTGAGAACGTCAAGAGACAGATCAAGGCAGGAGAAGAAACGTCCGGCATGTCCCCTTTGTGTGTACAGGCGGCGGCATGGCTGCACACAGCGTCCGCGCAGACCGCTTTTGCCCCCCATATAGCTGGACCAGTAACAGCGACCGGATACGCACCAGCACAGGGCACCATGGATGAACATTTCAAGCTCGAGGTCGTCGGGACAGTTCGCTGCAATCTGGCGGATTTCATCAATGGACAGCTCTCGTGGCAGAATGACTCGTGTCGCTCCCATATCCCGGGCTGCCTTCAGGGCTGCCGGATGGGTCACGTTGGCCAGTGTGGAGAGGAAAAGACCGCCGGTATAGCCGGCCTGTCTGGCCAGATCCAGTACGCCGGGATCCTGAATGATCAATCCGTGCGGATTCACGTCACGGGCGAGGCGGGCGAGCAGTCTGCCCGCAGCAGGAATGTCTTCCGGTTTGACCAGCGTATTGAAGGCCACATAGATGCGCCGATCGTTGGCATTGGCAAGCTCGACCATGCGTGAAAGTTCGGTTGAGCCAAAATTGTCGGCCTGCATCCGGGCAGAAAAATGTTTGAGGCCAAGATAGACCGCGTCTGCTCCAGCGGCCATGGCAGCCAGAAACGACTGGACGTCTCCTGCAGGAGCAAGAATTTCGGGCTTGCGCGGTGTGGTCATGATGAAATCCCGTCAAGAGGTTGAAGAAACATGATATTGAAGAATGCCGAACAGGCAGAAATGGAAACGCTGAGACAAGGAGCGGCCCGCCGGACAGCCCGGACAGGCCGGAACGTCCGGGCGGGCCAAGAGCAGGAGGCGTGAAGCCTCCTCAACTCCTCAAAGAGACTCACATTGGTGATCAGAACGGAAGAAACGGGCACATCGGAGTGAATGCCCCGAGAGGTGGTTTTTTCTTTTTCAATCTTGTCAACAACATCCATGCCTTCAATAACCTTTCCAAAAACGCAGTAGCCCCAGCCCTGCGGAGTGGGAGAGGAGAAGTTCAGGAAATCATTGTCCACGGTATTGATGAAGAACTGGGCCGTGGCGCTGTGAGGGTCAGGAGTCCGGGCCATGGCAATGGTGCCGCGGGTATTGGACACGCCATTGTCGGCCTCGTTCTTGATGGGGGCATGGGTGGGCTTGTCTTCCATTTTCATGGTCAGGCCACCGCCCTGAATCATGAATCCCTTGATGACGCGATGAAAGATCGTGTTATTATAAAAGCCTTCCTTTACATAGGAAAGAAAGTTTTCCACAGTGACGGGAGCCTTGTCCGCAAAGAGTTCGACAAGAATGTCTCCGGAGGTGGTTTCAATCAGTACGGTAGGATTGGCCATGCTATTCTCCTTGAAAAAAGATGTCTTGTGTATGCCCGAAAAATACCTTGGAAGCAAGGGAAGCTCCTGGCGTCAGGCCACGCAGACGAAGGGAATGGAGGCAGCGGAAAGGCTTCGGTTCGGCCGCGGCATGCGTGCCTTTCTGTAGTCCCCTTCATCCTGATTCGGCAGGGAACCGGCAGGACGTTTCAACTTCTGGCGACTGGACGAGTCCTGAGCCGAGTACAGCCGGCATGCTGTCTGGTCATTCTGTCCGTAGGACCAGGGCCAGATCATTCCCCTTCACGCGGGATTCCGGAAGGCGCGTTGCCCGGGGCTGTACCCGGTTTGCCCTGACCTTTGCAGCAATCAGTAGGCAAGGACCTCATGGCCGTCTTCCGTGACAAGGACCATGATTTCCCACTGGGCTGAGGGCTTGCCGTCTGCCGTATAGATAGTCCAGCCATTCTTGCGGTCAATGAAAATCTTGTCGGTACCCATATTGATCATGGGTTCAATGGTGAAGATCATGCCAGGAACCAGCAGCATTTCCGTTCCTCTGCGGGAAACATAGCTGACAAAGGGTTCCTCATGAAATTCAAGTCCAACGCCATGCCCGCCGACTTCCCGAACAACGCTGTAGCCATGCTTGTGCGCGTGTGCCTGTACGGCGGCCCCCACATTCCCGAGGAATGTCCACGGCCTGACTTCACGCAATCCCAGCTCCACGCATTTCTTGGTCGTTTCAACCAGCTTGCGCCGTGAATTGCTGACGGTGCCGATACAGAACATGCGTGAGGAATCCGAATAATACCCATTGTAGATGGTTGAAACGTCCACATTGACGATGTCGCCGTCTCGAAGGATGACATCGTCGTCAGGAATGCCGTGGCAGACCTGAGAATTGACGGACGTGCATACGCTTTTGGGAAAACCGCGGTATCCAAGAGGGGCGGGGATACCACCCAGTTCACTTGTCTTCTGATGAACAATACGATCAATTTCCGCAGTGGACATGCCTTCGGCAATGCTTTGGGCCACGGTATCAAGAAC
>CAMLXE010000283.1 GCA_946490455.1 uncultured Desulfovibrio sp.
ATGGGGAATGACAGCAACGTCTTTCTTGCGGCCGGCTCTCGCGTCACCAGGCTGGGGCAGCAGATGAAACCTTCAGACAGGAAAGGCAAAAGGAAAGCTGCCGGACTTGAACATCCTGTTTTGTCTCAGGATACGTCATTCAAACAGGATAAACCGAAAAAGCCAGCTGTCCAGGAAACAGCACCGCTTCCCACAAATGAAGACCAGCAGGAAGTGGATGCATTTGCCGTTGCCATGCGAGATGTGTCTCCCCTTTCAGGAAAAGGGCGGGAAGTGCCACCAGAAACACGCCCTGCTCCGCATCTTCGGTCCCATGAAACCAACCCGATGCAGGATTTCATGGAAGGCAAGCTTGAATTTGCGCTCGCCTTTACCAATGAATACGTGGAAGGCCATGTAATTGGTCTGGATCTTATGACAGTGGGCAAGCTTCAGGCAGGCCAGTTCAGTCCAGAAGCGCACCTGGACCTTCATGGCATGACGGCACAACAGGCTTTTGAAGCGCTTGTCGGCTTTTTCAGGGCGGCCTATTTCAAAGGGCATCGTACGGTTCTTGTTGTTCCGGGAAGAGGGAAAAATTCTCCTCACGGCTTTTCGGTTCTGCGTGAAAAGGTGCAGGACTGGTTTACGCAGGAACCCTTCCGCCGCGTCATTCTTGCTTTCTGTACGGCAAAGCCTTCGGATGGAGGCGCCGGAGCCCTGTATGTTCTTCTGCGAAAATTCAGAAAAGGACAGGGGAAAGTATATTGGGATCGGCGGCCCGCAGACCCGGATCTTGTTTGAGTCATACGCAATGCGAAAAACGGTCTAAAGAAACACTCTGTACATGTTGCGCAAAAACGCTTTTCTTTTGTTCCAGGAGTCACCCTTTTTCAAAAGGATTGACAACCCTGAGCGTGCCCCATACCATTTTATCCACATTTGCCTGAACAATGGCTGTATCTGATCCTGTTTTCAGGAAACAGTGGTCTTTTCCTGATTGTTATGATCCTGATGCACACCGGAAGTCGTGTACCGTTTTCACCTCAGCCTTCTTTTGAGAGCCCCTGATTTCTATGGAACTTCTCATTCTGGTTATTCTCATTCTGTTGAACGGCATTTTTGCCATGTCAGAAATTGCACTTGTAACGGCCCGCAAGGCACATCTGACAACAAGAGCCTCGGCTGGCGACAAGGCTGCGGCGGCAGCCATCCGACTTGGAGATGATCCCACCCGCTTTCTCTCGACCATCCAGATTGGCATCACATCCATAGGGCTTTTGAGCGGTATTGTTGGAGAATCGGCGCTTGCTGCCCCACTGGGACAATATCTGCAAACCTATACCGGACTTTCCCCTGCAACATGCGGCATCATTGCAACCGTAGTAGTTGTCGCGACCATTACCTATCTGTCCATTGTGGTTGGTGAACTGGTCCCCAAGAGACTTGGTCAGATCCATCCGGAAGGCATGGCCTGTCTTGTTGCGCGTCCCATGAACGTCCTCTCGATCATCAGCCGCCCGTTTGTTGTGCTGCTTTCCAGCTCCACGCGGGGCCTGCTGCGCTTACTGGGTATCAATCCCGATGAGCATCAGGCCGTAACGGAGGAAGAAATTCAGGCCATGATCGATGAGGGTTCCGAATCGGGGATCATTGAACAAGAACAGCAGGCCATGCTGAAAAATATTTTTCGCCTGGATGATCGACCGGTCAGCTCCATCATGCGTCCGCGGTCGGATATGGCGTATCTGGATACGCAGCTCTCCCCTGAAGAAAACAAGAATCGGCTGATAGAGTACGATTACTCATGGTTTCCCGTCTGTCAGGATGGCCCTGACAATCTGCTGGGCGTAGTCCATGCCAAGGATGCACTGCTGCTTCTGACGGAAAACAGATTTTCGGAACTGACAAAGCATCTTTTCCCGCCTGTTTTTGTTCCGGAAACCCTGACCAGTCTGGAACTGCTTACGCAATTTCAGACCAGGGGCATGCATATTGCGTTCATTGTTGATGAATATGGAACAATGGGTGGTCTTGTCACCATTCGTGATATTCTTGAAATTCTGACGGGCCAGATCAATGTCCCCATTGAAGAAGCATGGGCCATTCGGCGAGAAAATGGCTCATGGCTTATGGATGGTACCATCCCCATTCTTGAGCTGAAGGACCGTCTTTCTCTCAAGTCCGTTCCTGATGAGGAAAAGGGGTCCTATACCGTTCTTGCCGGCATGCTCATGTATATGATGGGCAAAATTCCCCATGAAGGAGACCATGTAGTATGGGAGGGATGGAAATTTGAAGTTATGGATATGGATGGAAACAAGATAGACAAGGTTCTTGTGGAACGGATTGATACGTCATCGCCAGATCAGGGGAATACGGTTCCTGTCCAAAGTGAGCCTCTTCAGCGCAGTACGGCAGAGTCTTCCGATGTTTGACAACATGCGACGCTTTGAAAGCTATGCCTTTCTTGTCCTCCTGCTGGGAGCCACAATTCTCTTTGGGTGGCTTCTTCTCCCGTTTTTTGATGTTCTGTTCTGGAGTATTGTCATTGGCGTTCTTTTTACGCCCGTCAATCTCCTGTTCCGGGACAAGGGCAGACTTGGCGCCAACCTTGCGGCTCTGCTGAGCGTTCTGCTCTGTCTGCTGATTCTCATTCTGCCTCTGGCGTGGATACTCTATTCATGCGTGAATGAAGGTGCCACGCTCTATGAACACCTGGCTTCCGACACCAGCATTCTGACCGATGCTGTTGACCGTTTGCGCGAAAGTTTTCCCATGATCCAGGACTGGCTCGCACGATACGGCTACGACGCGGCACGAATTAAAAACGAACTGTCTGGCCTGGCTCTGAATCTCGGACGTCTCATAGCCAAAAATACCGTGGCGTTCGGAGGCGGTGCTGCCCACTTCATCACCAATCTTGCACTTGTTCTCTATATTTCCTTTTTTTTCATCCGGGATGGCGAACGTATCCGGGCACTTCTGATTCGCGCGATGCCCTTCGGAGATCACAGGGAAGAACGCCTCTTCAGCAAATTTGCCGGAGCAATGCGGGCTACAGTCAAGGG
>CAMLXE010000284.1 GCA_946490455.1 uncultured Desulfovibrio sp.
CCAGCAAGGCTTTCTGGAAACAGGGTACTCACAGACGCGGATATCGTCAAGCCTGCTCCTCCTCTGGCATCCATTGCGAATGACCAAAAGAAAAGCCTCGCATGGGCGCGCACAAAAGGGCTACAATTGCCCAGGGTCCGCAGACTCCCAGCAAGGCTTTCTGGAAACAGGGTACTCACAGACGCGGATATCGTCAAGCCTGTTGAACGTCAGGAGCCACAGGCAGACAGCGGCATCCGCGCTTCGCTGCGCCGGGAACAGAATACTTCAGACAACCCTGCACTGGATTCTTTCCGCAGTAAAATTGGAGGGCGCCGTCAAACCCTTGGGGAATCCTTTGCCGCGTTTCGCAAGAACTGGAAACGTACTCTTGAACAGCTGATATTTGATCATTTTGCCAGCATCAGGGACATATCCGAAGAAGGCTACAGACAGGCACGCATGACAACAAGCCTTGGTTCCCAGATTCAAAGCATTATCGAGTACGGGGCTCCTGTCTGGAATGAAGGACTCATGGATGTACAGGGCAAGAGTCTGCGAGAAGTCTTTTCCCCTGTTGCTGAAGAAATGAGCCGATTCCTTGAGTGGATGGTTGCCAACCGGGCTTCCCGACTGAAGGAAGAAGGTCGTGAGAATCTCTTTTCTGAAGAGGAAATTACGGCTGCTCTGCAACTGAATGAAGGGCAGATGCCCGATGGCACAGACCGAAAGGCAACATATGCACAGGTATTCAGGGATTTTGCCGAATTCAAGAAAAAGGTTCTGGACTTTGCCGAACAGGGAGGCATCATCGACCCGGAATCTCGCAAGATATGGGAACATGCCGACTATATTCCCTTCTACAGGGTTCAGGAAGGGATGTCTGGAGGTGTGACTTCACCCGGCAACAGAAACGGACTTGCAGGACAGTCCTCAGGCATCAGGCATCTCTCCGGCGGTACGGCAAATATTGGAGATCCGCTTGAGAACATCATGCGCAACTTCATTCACCTGATTGACGCCGCCCAGAAAAACAAGGCCGCCACTCTGATTCTCAGCGACATGTACAAGGCCAATCTTGCAGAAAAGCTGAGTTCGGAACAGGTCAATGAACTTGAAAAACAGCAGGGGCGTGCCCTCGTCGAACAGCTGAAACAGGACAAGGAACTGGCTTCCCAGTTTGGACCGCTCTCCTCCAGAGAAAAGGCTCTGCTCTCCAAAGCCTTTACTCCAGGATCCATGCAGTTCGTTCGTGTGCAGTATGGAGGAAAATCCTATTACTTCAGCGTATCGGACCCTCTTCTTTTCAACACGCTGACCGGAATATGGAAGGAACACGACAGGAAAGGCCCTGTATGGAAAGTATTGCGTGCCTTCCGCCGGGCCCTGACTACCGGTGTAACGGTCATGCCGGATTTCATTCTGCGCAACTTCCTGCGGGATACGCTCCATACATGGACCATTGAACACAAGTCCGGCTTTACCCCTCTGAAAGACTCTCTTGCTCAAATCAGAAATGCCTACAATGTCGATGAAGATACAAGAAGGCTCCTGGCTGCCGGATCTGCATTCATGGGCAGCGGGTACAGACTTGGAAGCTCCGGGGAAGAAGCGGCAAAGGCTCTGAACAGGCTGCTTGAAAAAAGCGGCATGGATGCAACGTCCTTCCGCGGTTCCATTCTGGATACGCCAAAGAAAATGGCAAGACTGTTCGGGAAACTTCTGGATCGTTACGAACATGGCAGTTCTGCTGCAGAAAATGCAGCCAGGCTTGCCGTGTACAAGAAAATGAGAGCAAGAGGCTACAGTCACCGTCAGGCTGCCTTTGCAGCAAAGGATCTTATGGATTTCACCCTGCGGGGAGAAAGTCAGATTGTTCAGGCACTCTGCGAAATGGTTCCCTTCCTCGGGGCCCGTCTTGCCGGACTTCACAGGCTGGGTCGAGGGGCTACAGAAAATCCGCGGGCCTTTGCCCTGAAAGGCATGACCATTGCTGCCGCATCCATGCTCCTCTACGCGCTCAATCAGGCGCTGCATCCCGACGACTGGGACGAACTCGAAGACTGGGACAGAGATACCTACTATCATTTCTGGATTGGAGACGAACACTTCCGCCTTCCCAAGCCTTTTGAAGTCGGGTTTCTCTTTGGAACAATTCCTGAACGCATGATGGAACAGGCCATGACGGAGAGGGCCGGAAGCGTTTTCTTTGAACGTGTCTTTTCCGGACTCTGGGAACAGCTTTCCTTTGATCCCGTACCGCAGGCCGTAAAACCCATGCTTGAACAGTTTGCCAACAGGAACAGCTTTACCAAGAGACCCATTGTCGGCATGGGACTTGATCGAAAGGCTCCTGTTGACCAGTACACGGCCACAACAAGCCTGACAGCTCGTGCCATTGCCAGTTTCATGGACTCGCTGCTTTCGCCTGTCATGGGAAAAACAGGAGCGGATCCCCTGCGCTCCCCTGTCCGAATCGAACACATGGTGCGAGGATACTTCGGTGGTCTCGGCACACTGGTTCTTGGTCTTTCCGATACGGTTATCGGGACCGTGTCCGATCAGCCAGAGGCCCCTGAACGACGCTTTGAAGACTACCCTGTCGTTCGCGCCGTTTACCGTGGAAGCGGCCCACAACGAACCCGCTATGAATCGGAACTCTACGATATTATGAAAAGAGGGAACAAACTCCATGCCTCCATGAAGCAAACGGCAGAAGAAGGAGGCAGCGTACAGGCATTCAGGGACGATCTGAACGATGATGACATGCTGGCCCTTGCAGCAAGAAAAGGTCTGCAAACGTAACCAGAGAATTCACAAAACTGAACAAGGCAGCCGAAAAAATACGCATGAGCAGGACCATGAGTTCCTCACAAAAACGAAAGGAACTTGACCTGATTCAGGCCCGCAAGAACATGCTCGCCAAACATACATGGCAACGAATAGAACGCATGAGGGCACAATGAAACACCAGACCGGGTTCCGCGAGGTCGGCGGCCTTCCTTATATGCTTGAAATTTCGCCTGGATACGTGCCTCAGAATG
>CAMLXE010000285.1 GCA_946490455.1 uncultured Desulfovibrio sp.
ATATTCCGGGACTCGCTTCCGGGAAGACGGTATGGCGGAGAAAGATGATCAGGGTAAAACCGAATATTCCCATGACAATGGAAGGAATTCCCGCAAGCAGGTCAAGACAGAAACCAAGGAGCCGCTGCATGCGCGGAGAAGCGTAAACGGCAAGATAGACACCGCAGCCAATACCAGGGCCGGTAACCAGCAGCATGGTGACGGCAACTAGAGACAGAGTTCCTGCACAGGCTGGCCAGATTCCATCCCAGACGGGCATTTTGCCAGTGATGGCTGCCCACGGTGGGGTAACACCGAAAAACAGTTCCAGATTCAGGGCAGGGAGGCCTCTGCGAAGAAGAACAGAGAGGAGAAAAGCTGTCGAGAGCACAACGAGCAGAGAGGAGAGAAGCGCGATGCCTTTCAGACAGCCTGCCCCACACCTGCTCCAGAAGGATGACAGTACTGGGAGTGAAAAAGCTGTATCTTCCGCATTCTTTCCCAGCATCTTTCGCAGAATGAGACTGATGCCGGCGCTTGTAGCCAGAAGGATTCCACCTGCCGCAAACAGGGAATTGTAGGCAGGACCTCCTACTTCTGTGGCGGTTACAAGCCCCATATGCGCGGTCAGCGTGCGCAGACTGGAAAAAAGGGAGTCTGGAATGTGTGGAGCATTGCCGGCCAGCATCAGCGGTATCAGCGTATCGCCGGCAGCCCGTCCAAAACCGAGAATTGCAGCAGCGATCAGCCAGCGTCGAGAGGCAGGCAGAATAAGGCAGGCCAGCGTTTGTGCCTGAGAAAGTCCCAGCGCCATTGCCGTGAGTCCGAGCCGTTCATTAAGGGTACGCATGGCTGCATCCATGACCAGTACCATTGTAGGCAGCGTGAGCAATGCAAGAATCAGCATGGCCGACAGCCAGCACAGACCCGATCCTCTCCCAGCCGCTTCCCTGACAAGGGGGACAAGCAGAAAGGTGGCCGTAAAACCATAGACTACGGTTGGAATTGTTGTCATGAAGCGGACGACGACACTCAGGCATTTTGCTCCCACACCGCCAGAACCATGCATGAAGCATGTTACCCCTACAGCCAGTGGCCAGCTCAATAACATGGCGGAAGAAGAGAGCAGAAGCGAACCGATGATCATGGGGAGAATCCCAAAATCGCCCGTATCTGGTCTCCAGAGCCAGGAAAAGATCAGTTTGCCCTGTGCACCAAAGACAACAGGCAGGGCAAAGTAGGCTATCAGCAAAAAGAGAAAGCCAATTGCCAGAAGCGCCAGACTTACGGCAGCAAGAATCAGAGGTCCCGGCAGGTTCTGAGAGGAGACTCGTTGCATGACAAAAGAAAACATCGGCAAAAACTGTTCAAAAAGGCTATGGATTCAGGAAGAAAGGCGGGCTTCCAGAGGAAGCCCGCAGATGGTTATTTCCGTCCTGTGGGAATATAACCGCTCTTCTGAATGATTTCGGCACCTTCTGGGGTATAGATATAATCAATGAACAGCTTGGTCAGACCGGAAGGCTCGCCTTTGGTGTTCATGTAGAGCAGACGTGTGACGGTATAGGCGCCAGAGGCGGCATTTTCCTGTGAGGGAACCATGGTATCGAAAACAAGTCCCTTGACGCTGCTGTCCAGATGGCCGATGCCCACATAGCCGATGGCCTGCTTGTCCTGAGCAACGGCCGTCTTCATGGCTCCATTGGAATTGACAACATTGGCAGACTGCACAATGGGATTCTTTTTCAGAGCCCGTTCAACAAAGGTTTCCCGGGTACCGCTGCCATCTTCCCGTGTGTACACGGTAATTGAGGCGTCTTCTCCACCCAGTTCCTTCCAGTTCGTGATTTTGCCATTATAGATATCAATGGCCTGTGCAGCCGTAATTTCGGATACCCTGTTGGCCGGATTGACCACAAGAGCTACCCCATCAATGGCAAAGGGGAAGGTCTGCAGTCCGTATTTGGCCACTTCCTTTTCTTTCAGCGCACGCCCTGTGTTTCCAATCTGAACGAGACCTTCACCTACCTGCTGAACGCCAACACCAGAACCACCACCCGTAACCGTGATGGTGATATCGGGATTGGTCATCATGATGCGTTTGGCGGCTTCCTTCATGACAGGAATATGAGCCGTACCACCGGCAATATTGAGAGTTCCCTTTTCACCTTTGAATGAATCAAGAGGCGCAGCGGAAGCTGTAGCCGCCATAAAAAGGGTTGCCACCAGGATGGAGAGAGGCGCAAACAGTTTTTTCATGAGACAATTCTCCTGATAAAGGAATAAAACAGATGGCAAGCTGCCAGACCTGAAATGATATGGTACAACCCAAGATTGGGTATTCCCCAAATTGGCTGAAGAACAGAAAGGAAGCTGCCCCACCGGGGTCAATCGTACCCGCTAGCGAAGTCAGGGAGGAAGAGCCGCCCCGGAAAGGGCGAAAGAGAGAGGAGCAGGCCTGAATGGTCTGCTTTCAGGAGAAGAGAGAAGAAATGTCAGACATGTGACAATCATGGCCAGACCATAGCCGCACGAAAAAATTTTGGCAAGACCCGGAGAATGTATGAAAGGGCAATACTTGCACGGTATTGCCCCTTTTTCATGGGCATGAATCGTCAGGATGAGAAGGTTGTCCGATTAGATTTCAAATGTATAGTTATTGAGTTTGTCAAGGATGGCACACATGGTAATGGCCATCATGCCCGAGAGAAAGGCCACCTGCTCGGAGGGCAGAGTCGTGATATCTTCCACGCCAAGAACCCGTCTGAAAAAGAGAAGCGGGCATTGTTTCTGCTGATTCTGCGCCATCAGGCGAATATACCCTGAAAAGGTGGTATCAATAAACCGTTCAATGTGTTCAGAAGAGTAGCCGGCTACCTGAGCAAGAAGGGTTCGAGTGCTGCGCAGGTATTCTGCCATGACCTCATTGGGTGCATTGGCCATCAGGGCATAGACCACAGTTGCGTGGACGAAGCCGTACCATTCTTCTATTGTGCGCTCCAGAATGTCCGGATGAGC